>DAOMFB010000120.1:0-8079 GCA_035429585.1 Thermoanaerobaculia bacterium | reverse complement strand
CGAGAAGCCGGACGACGCCATGCGCAAGTTCGTCGAGCTGGCCGGCGGGCCGGCCGCACCCATCGTGGCGATCCCGACGGCCTCGTCGGAAGCGGACGCGGCCGAGTACTACGAGACGCTCTTCCGGAAGACGTACGGCTGCACCAACATGGTCTCTCTCGGGATCAGGACCCGGGCGGACGCGATGCGCCCCGACTACGCCGCGCTCGCCGGGCGGGCGCGCGGCGTCTTCTTCGGCGGAGGCGACCAGATCCGCATCACGGACGCGCTCCTCGACACGCCGGTCGGCCGGGCGATCGCGGAGGCCTTCGGTCGCGGCGCCGTGATCGGCGGCACGTCGGCCGGGACCGCCTGCCAGAGCGATCCCATGATCACGGGCGAGGGCGATTTCACCGTCCTTCGGACCAAGAGCGTCGAGCTGGTGAGGGGCCTCGGTTTCTTTCCCGGGGTCGTCGTCGACCAGCATTTCGTCAAGCGACAGCGGGAGAACCGGCTCCTCTCCGTGATCCTGGAGCACCCGGACCTCCTGGGGGTGGGCGTGGACGAGGAGACGGCCATCTGGGTCCGACCGGACCGCACCTTCCGGGTGATGGGAAGGAGCTCCGTCGTCGTTCTCGACGCCGGGGGCGCCGCCGTGAGCTGCCCGCCGGACGGGACGGGGAAGGAGCTGCTCGGCATTCACGGCCTCACCGTCCACGTCCTCCTGCCGGGCGAGGTCTTCGACCTGGACTCGCGCCGCGTGCGTCCGGGGCGGCCATGAGATCCGTGCTGCTCGCGGCGGCCCTCGCCGCGGCCGGAGCCGCCCTTGCACAGGCGCCCGGGGACCCCGGGTGGGACGACCGGGTCACCCGCCTCCTCCGGGAGGAGCCGGGCGACGTCATCCTGACGGCCGTCGGCGACCTGATCTTCAACGAGAAGATCAGCGACCGGCCTGAGCCGGATCGCCGGAACCTCCTCCGGATCCTCACCGAGGCGGACATCGCCTACGGGAACCTCGAGTTCTCCATCAACGAGCACCCCGAGCTGCAGAAGCCCTTCTACAACTTCCGGGTGGGTCGCGAGTTCGCCTGGGAGGTGGCCGCGACCGGGATCAACCTCGTGAGCCTCGCCAACAATCACGCGCTCGACTTCGGCACGGTGGGTCTCGAGGACTGCATGAGGGCCCTCGAGCAGTCCGGAATCACCTTCGCCGGCGCCGGGCGGACCCTGGCGCAGGCGCACGCACCGGCCCGGAAGAAGGTGCAGGGCCAGAAGACGCGCCTCGCGCTCCTCTCCTACATGCGCTACTGGACCGACCGCTACCGCTGCGCCGACCCCGCGGGTCCCTGCCTCGCCACGATCAACCCGGCCGTGATCCTGGTGGCGAAGGACGGGGGCAAGGTCGAGGCGGTCGAGGGCCCGATCGAGGACGACGTGAAGGCGATGGAGGACGACGTCGTCCTCGCGAGACGCCACAACGACGTCGTCCTGGTCTCCCTGCACGTTCACGACGTCAGCCACTCCCGGGCCTACGGCATCCAGGACGCGACGCCGAAGAACGACGAGATCACGTTCCGCCGGGCCGTCGACGCCGGCGCGGACCTCGTCCTGGGGAGCGGCCCTCACGTCCTCCGGGGCATCGAGATCTACAAGGGCAAGCCCATCTTCTACAGCCTCGGGGACTTCATCTACCAGTACCGGACCCCGAAGAGGATCCCCGTCGACCTCGTCCACCAGAGGGATTCCGAGATCGAGCGGCCGCCGAACGTCTCGGTCCGGGACCGCCGGGACTCCCGCGAGGTCATGGAAAGCGTCCTGGTCCGGCTGACGATGAACCGGGAGACGCTGCGGCGGATCGAGCTGATCCCCGTCACGATCGACGACGAGGGGCCGCTGTACGGCGTCCCGCGGCTGGCCGGCGCGAAGAGAGGCCGGGAGATCCTCGAGCGCCTTCAGCGGCTCTCCGCGCCCTACGGGACCCGGATCGTCGTCCGGGACTGGTACGGCGAGGTGCAGCTCGGCCCGTAGCCTCAGCGGTCCGCGAGCAGCCAGGCCGTCGCCAGGACCAGCCGGGCCATCTTCTGCACCTGCACCGGGTCGACGCCGGCGGGCGTGTCGCCCGGCTCGTGGTACCCCGCGAAGAAGTTCCCGAAGAAACGGAGGAACGGGACGCGGGCGCGGGCGAAGTCGCGATAGTCGCTCCCGCCGTAGGCGCCTCCCGTCCAGTCGAGGTGCAGGGCGAGGCCGGTTCCGCGCGCCGCCCGCGCCACGACGGGCCCGAGGTCCGGCGAGAAGTCGGCGACGCCGGGCTCGACGAAGTCCGCGGGCTTCAGGCCCTCGAGGAAGCGGTCGCCCCCCGTCGGCTTCAGGTCGGCCACGAGCTTCCGGATCTCCTCGAGGGTCCAGGGATGCCCGACCATGTCGATGTTCAGGTACGCCGTCGTCTGCGCGAGCGGCCAGAGGGGGTGGCGGACCCAGTGGGCCGAGCCGAGCTTCCCCTCCTCCTCCCCCGTCCAGAAGACGAAGACGAGCGAGCGCTTCGGCCGCGCCGGCGAGGCGGCGAAGGCCCGCGCGATCTCGAGGAGCGCCGCGACGCCGGAGGCGTTGTCGTCGGCTCCCGGGTGGATCACGCCGTCCACGACGCCGAGGTGGTCGAGATGCGCCCCCAGGACCACGGCCTCGCCGGCGAGCTTCGGGTCGGAGCCCGAAAGGACCCCGACGACGTTCCGGGAGACGAGCGCCCTCTCGCGGCCGCTCGTGCGGAGCGTGACGGTCACTCCGGGCAGGGCGCGCGGGGCGCTCCCCGACGCCCCGCCGCCGCTTCCCCCGAGCAGCGCGGCGCCGACGGCGGGCGAGACGCGGGCGAGGAGCAGCCCCTCGTCGTCGAGGCCGTCGTCCTCGAGCCGCCAGAAGGTCCTCTCCTCGGGCCTGTTCTTCGGGAGGATCCGGGTCGCCCAGTCGTCGCCCTCGACCGCGAGGACGGCGATCGCTCCGAGGCGCCGCGCGAGCTCCCGCTTGGCCGTGTACCGCTCGTCGGCCTTCTCCGCGGCCCAGCGTTCCGTCAGCTCGGGCGTCTTCCACGCGGCCCCCTCGGGGACGCCGCCGAGGAGGACCACGATCTTCCCCTTCACGTCGAGGCCGCGGTAGTCGTCGCGCGCCGGCGCCGTCTCGCGAATGCCGTAGCCGGCGAAGACGACCGGCGCCGTGAGGCTTCGCGCCGGGATCTGCGGGATCAGGCAGTCCGTCCCCGAGAGGAACGTGCGGCGGTCGACCTCGTCTCCGCGGCGCCGCTCGACCTCCACCGCGCCCGAGGCCGCCGTGATCTCGCGGAGCGGCACGGGCTGGAAGTAGCCCTGGCCCGGCAGGGGGGGAATGCCCGCGAGCGCCAGGCCGGCCGCGGCGTACTCGGCGGCCGCGTCGAGGCCCCGGGCCGCGAGTCCCCGTCCCTCGAGGGCCGGCGAGGCGAGGAACCCGACGTGTGCCGCCAGGGCCGGCGCTCGGAGCGCCGCGACGGACGCCGCCACGTGCGGCGGCAGGGGCTCGGCCGGCTCGGCCCGGACGAAGTCCGCGGACGAGGACGACGGCGGCGTCTCTGCCGACGCCGTGACCGCGAAGAGTCCGCAAAGGCCGACGGCGATCGCAGTGGAAAGCCCTCTCATCTTCCTTCCCTCAGAAGAGTCTTTCTTCGGACAGCTTCCGCCGCTCGAGCCGCTCCGGCACGACCGCGACGCCGATGCCGTCGCCCCGCGGGATCTCGATGAACCCCTCGGCGTCGAGGACGACCGGCGGCTCGACGAGGTCCTCGTGGAAGTAGCGGCTCGTCTCGGACGTGTCCCCCGGCAGCGTGAAGCCGTCCAGCGCCTGCAGGTGGATGTTGACCGCGCGCCCGATGCCGGTCTCGTCCATCCCGCCCGACCAGACCGGGATCCCCTTCTCCGCGGCGTGCCCGAGGATCCGCATCGACTCCATCAGGCCGCCGACCCGGCCCTGCTTGAGGTTCAGGATCCGGCAGCCGCCGAGCGCGATGGCCGCGGCGGCGTCGTCGAGGCCGTGGATCGACTCGTCGAGACAGATCGGCGTCCTCAGGGACTTCTGCAGGATCGAGTGGAAGTAGACGTCGTCGTACGAGAGCGGCTGCTCGATCATCATGAGGTCGAAGGCGTCGAGCCGGGCGAGGTGCTCCGCGTCGTCGAGCCGGTAGTCGCCGTTGGCGTCGGCCATGAGCGGCAGACCGGGGAAGCGCTCGCGCACCGCGCGCACGTACTCCACGTCCTGTCCCTTCCGGATCTTCATCTTGACCCGGTGGTACTTCTTTCCGACCGCGGCCTCCACGGCCGCGACGAGGGCGGCCGGCGAGTCCTGGAGGCCGATGCTGATGCCGGACATGACCTTCTTCCGGGGCGCGCCGAGCAGCGCGTGAAGGGGCACCCGCCGCCGCTTCGCGATCAGGTCGAGAAGGGCGTTCTCGAGGGTGGCTTTCGCCATCTCGTGCCCGCGCACGCGGCGCATCCGCCGGTCCAGCTCGCCGAGCGCGAGGCCGGGCTCGAGCAGCGGGACGAGGAAGTCCTTCAGGACGTGCCGGGCCGTGACCGTGGTCTCGCTGGCGTAGAACGGGTCCGGGTCGGCCACGCATTCGCCCCACGCCGTCAGGCCGCCGGCCTCGAGCCGGAGGAGCAGGGCGTCCTTGGTCGTCCAGACCGCCGTGCTGATGGCGAACGGGGCCACGAACGGGAGCCGGACGAGGAAGAGGTCCGCCCGGTCGACCGGGCCGATCGCCTCCCCGAGGAGGGACTCGAGGGCCCGTCGCCCCGGGGTCACGGCCTCTTCTCCGGCCGGCCCACGACGCGGAGGACCGGCAGGGACCCGTCCCTTCCGGCGAGCGCCCGGAACCTCGGGTACTGGTAGAGCCCGTAGAGGGCCGCCGGCTCGAGGACGAGCGCGGCCCTGACGGCGGCCTCTCCCTCGAGCGGGACGAAGAGGCTGCCGGCTGCGAGCTCCGTCGGACGCGCCTCGCCCCGGCGGACGATCTGGCGCCCTCCGTACCGGCTGTAGAGCTCGTCGAACTCGTCCTCGACACGGACCAGCGTCACGGCCTCGGCGCTCACCGTGCGCGGCGCGGCGAGCGTCTCGAACGGGATCCCGTGCCGGCCGAGAAGCGCCCGGAACGCCTCCGCGGCGGCCGGCGTCACGGCGTAGCCGAGCGGCGCCGGGACCGTCTTCTTGACGGCGATCTCCGTCATCATGTTCGCGGTCGCGATTTTCAGGACGCGCCCGGTCGACGCCTCGACGACCGGGAATTCCGTCACCGTCCCGGCCGGATTGACCCACAGGGCGTTCGTCGGAAGGAACGGCGGGACGGGCCGCGCCCGTGCGCGGGCGATCGCGGCGAGGTCCTCCGGCCGGTGGCCGTCGCCCGCGACGAAGCGCCGGAAGAGGACGAGGTAGGCGTCGACGCGGTTGCCGAGGTCCCCGGCCGGGGTGCTCGCGCCCTCGTACGCGGCCGCCTCGATGATGAACGAGAGGCCGCCGTACATCCCGACCGCGTTGAGGCCGCCGTCGACGTCCGGGGCCGAGTGCCGCTGCTCGTCGTCCGGCGGCACGCCGGCGACCCAGTCGCGGAGGAACGGGTGGCCGGCCCGGGCTTCGGCGTCGGCGCCTTCGCCCACCCACCGCCCAGCAGCCGCGACAGCCCCTGCGTCGAAGAGCGGATTGTTCAGCCCGTCCATCGTGATGTCGGGCCACTTCCGGAGGCCCCGCGCCCGCCATTCCTCCGGCTCGCGGGCGAACTCGTGGGCGTCCACGGCGAGGTGCGGCCGCACGCGGCGGACCACGCGGTGGAGGGCCTGCGTCTCGGGCTGCTCGAGGACGATGTGGTCGCGGTTCAGGTCCACCCCGGCCGCGTTGCGGCGCGTGCCCGCCTCCGCGCCGTCGGGATTCATCATCGGCAGGATCCAGAGGTCCACGTCCGGCGGCAGGCGCGACGGCTCCCGGGCGACCTCGCGCACGAGGTAGAGGAGCGCGTCCTTGCCGGAGACCTCGTCGCCGTGCTGCTGCGCATAGAAGAGAACCTTCCAGGCCGGCTCCGTGCCCGGGGGCGCCGTCGTCAGGTGGACGAGGTAGACGGCCCGTCCCTGCGCGGTCCGTCCCTCCACCGACACGCGTACCGGGCCCTTCCCGTCCACGGCCCGGAGGAACGACTCCATCCCGGCGTACGAGATGGTCCGTTCGAGCCGGCGGTGGTCCTCCGGGAAGCTCCCCGGCTCCTGCGCGGCCGAGGCCGCCGCGAGAAGAAGCGGCGCGGCGAGCCGGAGGCACCGCGCGGGACGCTTCACCTAGAACGGCCCCCAGTTCATCAGCACGGGCGGGACCAGGAGGAGGAACGCGAGGACGACGAGCGTCAGCATCAGCGGCAGGAACCAGCGGGCCCACTTCTCCCACGGAATCTTCGCCATCCCGAGGACCCCCATCGTGACGGCGGAGGTCGGGAGGATCGGGTTGATCAGCTCGCAGAGCTGGTACGCGTAGACCATCGTCTGGCGGGTGAGGCCGACGAGGTCGGCGAGCGGCGCCATGACGGGCATCGTCAGGGCGGCCTGGGCCGTGCCGGAGTGGATGAAGAAGTTGATGACCGACTGGACGACGAACATCACCTGGGCGGCCACCACGGCGGGGAGCGCCGAGATCGCCCCAGAGCTGTAGAAGAGGATCGTGTCGAGGACCCGGGCCTCGCGGGCGATGATCAGGAGCGCCCGGCCGCACGCGATGATGAGCGTGACGTTGACCATGTCCCGGGCGCCGGCGACGAAGCTCGTCGCGATCTCCCCCGCCTTCAGGCCCGCGGCGGCCCCCATCAGGAGGCCCATCGCGAGGAAGAGCGCGCCGATCTCCTCGATGAACCACTGGGCCTTCAGGATCCCCCAGACGAGCGCGACCATCCCGCCGGCGAAGAGGGCGACGACGAGGAGGCGCCGCGCCGTCCACGGCTCGGGCGGCGCGCTCGCGTCGACGGCGCGGTCGCGGGCGCGGTCGAGATCGTAGACGGGGCTCGACTCCGGGCGGCGCTTGACCCGGGCGGCGTAGACCATCACCCATCCGACGATCACGGCGGTGCAGACGACCCACGTGACCACCCGGTAGCCGAGGCCGGAGTAGAGCGGCAGCCCGACGAGGCCCTGCGCGATCCCGACGGTGAACGGGTTGAAGAACGCGGCGGCGAACCCCGCGGCCGCGCCGAGGAAGGGGATCGAGACCCCGACGATCGAGTCGTACCCGAGGGAGAGCGCGAGCGGGATGCAGATGAGGACGAACGGGATGACCTCCTCGGCCATCCCGAAGACCGACCCGGCGAGGGAGAAGAGCGTCATGAGCGCCGGGATCATCAGCTTCTCGAGGTGCGGCCGCGAGGCGAGAGCCGCCGTGACCGTCCGGATGCCGGCCTCGACGATGCCGGTCGCCTGGATGACGTTGAACGAGCCGCCGATCAGGAGGAGGAACGCGATGATGAGCGCCCCGTCGAGAAAGCCCTTGATCGGGGCGAGCATCAGCCACTGCGGGCCGAGGAGGACCTTGGCCGTCTGGTGGTACGTGCCGGGGACCGTGACCTGCCGCCCCTCCTTGACGACCGTCTGGTACGTCCCGGACGGGACGAGCCACGACAGGACGAGGACGAAGACGACGAGGCTCCCCACGATCACGAGGGTGTGGGGCATCCGGAGGCGGGGCTCGCGGGAGGAAGCGCTCGTCATCGTCTCCCGCTCAGAGCGTCGCGAGGAGGTCGGCGAGGAGGACGACGCGCCGGTCGAGCGACGCGAGGTCCAGCCACTCGTCGCGGGTGTGCATCCCGTCGCCGACCGGGCCGAGGCCGTCGACGACGGGGATGCGGCCGGGGTCGGCGAGGAAGTTCGGGAAGGAGATGCCGCCCCGGTCCTCCTCGATCTCGAGGCGGAACCCCCGGGCCGCCGCCGCCTCGACGACGCGGCGCGCCATGGACGCGCCGGGTCCGTGGGGATCCACCGGCGGCACGCTTCCGCCGGGGGTGAAGCGCGCCGTCACGCCGTGCCGGGCGTCGAGGCGGTCGGCGAGGGCCGCCAGCTCCGCGAG
>DAOMFB010000119.1:0-8094 GCA_035429585.1 Thermoanaerobaculia bacterium | reverse complement strand
CGCAGGACCTCGGCGACGCTCCACGCCTGCGCGGGGCAGCCACCCGGCCGGTGCGGCGCGTCGCCGTCGAAGAGCTCGGGGAGCTGGCCGGTCCCCGGCCCCTCCACGAACGCCGCGAGCGGCGCGAGGAGGGCCCGCGCCCGCCGGCGGGCGTCGGGGCCGCGCCCGTGGACGCGGAGAAACGCGTCGACGTACGGCCCCATCAGCCACGGCCACGCGGCGCCCTGGTGGTAGGCGCGGTCCCGCGCCGAAGGGTCTCCCTCGTACCGGGACGCGTAGCGCGGGTCGGCGGGAGAGAGCGTGCGAAGCCCGTACGGCGTCAGGAGCTCGCGCGTGACGACGTCGAGGACCTTCCGCGCGCTCGCGGCGTCGAGCAACGGGTGCGGCAGCGAGACCGCCAGGATCTGGTTCGGGCGGATCGAGGGGTCGCGCGCGTCGCCCGCCACGACGTCGAAGAGGGCGCCCGCCGTCTCGTTCCAGAAGAGGCGGCGGAAGGCCTCCGCCGCCTGCGCGGCGCGCCGGCCGAAGAGGGCCGCGCGCTCGGGATCGCCGAAACGCGCGGCGAGCCCGGCGAGCGTCCGGAGGGCGTTGTGCCAGAGGGCCTGGATCTCGACCGGCTTCCCGCGCCGCGGCGTCACGGCCTCGCCCGCGACCCGCGCGTCCATCCAGGTCAGGGCGGTGCCGGGCTCGCCGCAGGAGAGGAGGCCGTCCGCATAGGCCCCGGCGATCCCGAGCAGCGTCTCCCAGAGGTGCTCGCGGACCCACGCCGCGCCGCCGGTCGCCTCCACGAACCGCCGGACCGCCTCCACGAACCAGAGCGACGCGTCGACGCTCCCGGGCTCGGCCGGCCCGCCGTCGTCGGGGAAGCGGTTCGGCAGGAGCCCCTCCGCGGCGTGGCGGGAGTACGCGAGGAGGATCCTCCGGGCCGTGTCCGGCCGGTCCGTGGCGAGCGTCAGCCCGGCGAGGGAGATCATCGCGTCGCGCCCCCAGTCGGCGAACCAGGGGTAGCCGGCGATCACGGTGGTCAGCTCCTCCCGCGCCGCGAGGAACTGGTCGGCCGCCCGCGTCAGGAGCCGGATGGCGCCGTCGGCCGATCGCGCCTGCGCCGTGAGCGCGACGCGGCGGGCGAGCTCGGCCCCCCGGAGACGGTGGACGTCCGACACGGCGTGCGCCCGCGTCGAGGCGATGAGCGTCGCCCCCGCGCTCTCCCCGGAGCGGAGCCGGAAGACGAGGCGAAACGGCTGGAAGAGGTCCTCGCGGAAGTCGTGGCCGCGCCGCCGCTCCTCGTCGTACTCCAGCCGCAGGTGCCAGTGGCCCGTCGGCGAGACCTCGCCGTCGTGGGCGACCTCGAGCGGGGGAAGGCCCGGATAGGGCGCGACGCGGACGCGCCCCGGCCCGGCGGTGACGGCGGGGTCGAGGGCCCCGTTCTCCGCGGTCAGCGCGTGGTGGTCCCGGAACGCGATCAGCGGGAGGACCTCGAGGGTCGCCTCGCCCGGGCCGAGGAGCCGGTAGCCGACGACGGTCGTGCTCTCGCCCCGGACCATGAAGAGGGACTTCTCGAGGAGGAGGCCGCCGGCCGCGAAGACCCAGACGGGGAAGGGGTCGAGCCGGAACTCGGCGAGGAACCGGTGCCCCTCCGGGTGGAGACGCTCCGGGTAGCGGTTCACGGAGAGCTCGAAGCGCTCGCCGGCGACGACGAGCGTCTCCTCGAGCTTCGAGAGGAGGACGGCCCGGCCGACGGGGGGCTTCGTCGCGGCGACGAGCAGGCCGTGGTAGCGCCGCGTGTTCAGGCCGGCGACCGTGGAGGCGGCGTAGCCGCCGAGGCCGTCCGTCTCGAGCCATTCGCGCGCGGCGGCCTGGGCCAGGTCCCCGCAGACCTCCGGGCCCGCCCGGAGGAGCGGCCGGGCCAGGTTCCAGGAGCCGTCCGACACCGCGAGCCCCTCCGCGCCCAGTCTAGAGGGGCCCGCGGGGACCCTTGACAGGGCCGGGGCAGCGAACTATATTGCTATTGTCCTAGTTGATTAGGACAAGTGCCATGCCCGACGCCTCCCCGTTCCGCCTCGATCCCGGCTCCGGGGTCCCGTTCTACCGGCAGATCATCGACCAGGTGGTCCTCGCCGTGGCGGACGGGCGCCTCAAGCCGGGGGCGCAGCTGCCGACGGTCCGCCAGCTCGCCGTGGACCTCTCCGTCAACCTGAACACGGTGGCCCGCGCCTACAAGGAGATGGAGATCCGGGGTCTCGTCGAGACGCAGCAGGGGACGGGGACGTTCGTGGCCCACCGCAAGCCGGAGCGGCGGAGCGCGGAGCGCCGGAAGGCGCTCGAGCAGCTCGTCGAGCGGTTCCTCGCCCTGGCGAGCGCGCGGGGCTTCCACCCGCAGGAGTGCGCCGACGCCATCCTCGAACGGACGGGCGAGGCGCCGAGGAGGTAGTCCATGGTCCCGATCACGATCACCCCCGGCCACCGCGACAGGAAGAAGGACGAGCCGCCCGCCCGGGCGGAGTCGCCCGGAGCCGGCTCGGACCGGCGGCGGAAGGCCCGCGAGGCCGCCCTGGAGGCCCGCCGCTTCGTCAGCGGGATGGGCGTCGCCGTCCTCGCCCTCTGCGTGGTTCTTGGCGCCGCGGCGACCGCGCTGTCGGGAAAGGTTCCCTACGTCGTCGCGGGGGTCCTCCTCGGCGTGTTCGCGCTCTTCTCCCTCAAGGTCGCCACGCAGTGGGAGCGGGCCGTCGTCCTCCGGTTCGGGAAGTTCCGCGCCCTCGAGGGCCCCGGCCTCTTCGCGGTCGTCCCGGTCGTGGACGTCGTCTCGCAGATCGTCGACCAGCGGCTCCGCGTGACCGACGTGACGGCGGAGTCGGCCCTGACCAGGGACACGGTCCCCGTGAACGTGGACGCCATCGTCTTCTGGACGGTCTGGGACGCGAAGAAGTCCGTCCTCGAGGTGTCCGACTACTTCGACGCCGTCTGGTTCTCCGCCCAGACGGCCCTCCGCGAGGCGATCGGCCGCCACCAGCTCGCCGAGATGATCACGGAGCGCGACAAGCTCGGGAAGCAGCTGCAGTCGATCCTCGACGAGAAGACGAACCCCTGGGGGATCACCGTGCAGTCCGTCGAGATCCGCGACGTGAAGATCCCGGCGGACCTCGAGGACGCCATGTCCCGGCAGGCGCAGGCCGAGCGCGAGCGGCAGGCCCGGATCATCCTCGGCACGGCCGAGACGGAGATCGCCGACCGCTTCGTGGCGGCGGGCGACGCGTACCGGGACCGCCCCCTCGCCCTGCACCTGCGCGCCATGAACATGCTCTACGAGGCGATCAAGGAGAAGGGGTCCATGGTCATCGTCCCGTCGACGGCCGTGGAGACCATGGGGCTGGGCGGCCTCGCCGGCATCAGCTCCCTCGCGAAAGGGGCGGAACCTCCTCCGGCGCCCTGACGCCGCCGCTTGACGCCGGGGCGCGGGGGGGATACGAAGCGCGCTCGATGTCCGCCGCGCCCCGCCCCGACGTCGCCCGGGAGGCCGCCGCCCTCCTCCTCCGGGCCCACGACGCCGGCACGGAAGGGTTCGCGGAGATCACCCGGCGGGCCCCGGCGCGCTTCGCGGCGCGCGACTGGAACGGCCTCAAGGCCGACGCGATCGAGCGGCTGGAGCTCTACCGGAAGGTCCTCGACCCGGCGATCGGGGACCTGTCGGCGCTTCTCGGCCCGCGCGTGACGGACCGGGCGGTCTGGACCGAGATGAAGGAGGCCTTCGCGGCCCTCCTTCGCGACCGGACCGACGTCGGGCTGGCGGAGACGTTCTTCAACTCCGCCTCCCGCCGGATCTTCCACACCGTCGGCGTCGACCCCCGGGTCGAGTTCGTCTCCGCGGAGGTGCCCACGCTGTCGCTCGAGGACGCCCGGCTCCTCGCCGACACCTTCTCGGGAGAGGGGGGGACGGCCACGGCCCTCTGGCGGATCCTCGAGGCGCACCCCTTCGCGGTCCGCTACGAGGACGCCTCGCGCGACGCCCGCCGCGCCGCGGAGAAGCTGAACGCCCATCTCGAGGCGGTCTGGGGAGCGCCCGGCTTCGACTCGGCCGAGGTCCTCCGTCCCGTCTTCTTCCGGAACAAGGGGGCCTACGTCGTCGGCCGGATCCGGCGCGGGGAGCGCTCGCTCCCCCTGCTCCTCGCCCTCCTGAACCGCGACGGCCGCGTCGTCGTCGACGCCGTGCTGGCCGACGAGGACGAGGCCTCCATCGTCTTCAGCTTCACCCGCTCGTACTTCCACGTCGACGTGGAGAACGCCTCGGCGCTGGTCGCCTTCCTGAAGACGATCATGCCGCGGAAGCCCGTCGCCGAGCTCTACACGGCCCTCGGCTTCAACAAGCACGGGAAGACGGAGCTCTACCGCGACCTCCTCCGCCACATCGCCTCCTCGGACGACGCCTTCGTCTTCGCGCCGGGCGAGGTCGGGATGGTGATGATCGTCTTCACGCTCCCGTCCTACGACGTCGTCTTCAAGGTGATCCGCGACACCTTCGCGCCGCCCAAGACGACGAGCCGGAAGGACGTCCTGGAGAAGTACCGCCTCGTCTTCCGGCACGGCCGGGCCGGGCGCCTCGTGGACGTGCAGGAGTTCGAGCACCTGGAGTTCCCGGTCTCCCGCTTCGACCCCGCGCTCCTCGGGAAGCTCCGGACCGAGGCCGCCGAAACCGTGGAGGTCGTCGGCGACCGGGTCGTCCTCCACCACCTCTTCACCGAGCGGCGCCTGACGCCGCTCAACCTCTTTCTCCGGGAGGCGGAGCCGGAGGCCGCGCGGGGCGCCGTGGCCGACCTCGGGGAGGCGATCCGGGACCTGGCGCGGGTCAACATCTTCCCGGGCGACCTCCTCCTGAAGAACTTCGGCCTCACGCGGCACGGCCGCGTCGTCTTCTACGACTACGACGAGATCGAGTTCCTGACCGACGTGAACTTCCGCGAGATGCCGCGCGGCGGAGACGACGACGGGGACGGGGGCGAGCCCTCGTTCTTCGTCGGGGAGAACGACGTCTTCCCGGAGGAGTTCCTGACGTTCCTGGGCCTCCGCGGGGCCGTCCGGGAGGCCTTCCTCGACCTCAACCGGGACCTCCTCGGGATCCGGTTCTGGCGGGAGACCCAGCGCCGGCTCCGGGCGGGCGAGATCCTCGACCTCTTCTCCTACCCCGAGGCGCGGCGCCTCCCCCGAAGCCCCGGGCCGGACTGATTCAAGTTCTTCGTTGTGCCGGGGCCCGGGGACCCCTAAGATCCGCCGCCCGAGGAGGCTCACACATGCCCGACGCGAAACCGAAGGTCCCCGCCGGCGGCGCCAAGATCACGATCTCCGCCGGAAAGCTCAACGTCCCCGACAACCCGATCATCCCCTTCATCGAAGGGGACGGCACCGGCCGCGACATCTGGCGCGCCTCGGTGCGGGTCCTCGACGCCGCCGTGGCGAAGGCGTACGGCGGGAAGAAGAAGATCCACTGGATGGAGGTCCTCGCGGGACAGAAGTCCTTCGACAACCTCCAGACGTGGCTCCCCGAGGAGACGACGGACGCGTTCCGCGACTACCTCGTCGGGATCAAGGGGCCCCTCACGACCCCGATCGGCGGCGGCATCCGGTCGCTGAACGTCGCCCTCCGCCAGATCCTCGACCTCTACGTCTGCCTCCGCCCGGTCCGCTGGTTCAAGGGCGTCCCCTCGCCGGTCAAGGCCCCCGAGAAGATCGACATGGTCATCTTCCGGGAGAACACGGAGGACATCTACGCGGGGATCGAGTTCGCCGCCGGGTCGGACGAGGTCAAGAAGACGCTCGCCTTCATGAAGGAGAACTTCCCGCAGCAGTACAAGAAGGTCCGGTTCCCCGACTCGACCGGCCTCGGCTTCAAGCCGGTCTCGAAGGACGGCAGCGAGCGCCTCGTCCGCGCCGCGATCAACTACGCGATCGCGAACCGGCGGAAGAGCGTCACCTTCGTCCACAAGGGGAACATCATGAAGTTCACCGAGGGCGCCTTCCGGAACTACGGCTACGCCCTCGCGGAGCGCGAGTTCCCCGACAAGACCTACACGTGGGACCAGTGGGAGCGGACGAAGGCCGAGAAGGGCGAGCCCGCCGCCAACGCTGAGCAGAAGGCCGAGCTGGCCAAGGGGAAGCTCCTCGTCAAGGACGCCATCGCCGACATCACCCTCCAGCAGGTCCTGACGCGCCCCGACGAGTTCGACGTCATCGCGACGCTGAACCTGAACGGCGACTACCTCTCCGACGCCCTCGCCGCGCAGGTGGGCGGCATCGGGATCGCGCCGGGCGGGAACGTGAACTACGTCTCCGGCCACGCGATCTTCGAGGCGACGCACGGCACGGCGCCGAAGTACGCCGACCTCGACAAGGTCAATCCGGGCTCCGTCGTCCTCTCCGGCGAGATGATGCTCCGGTACATGGGGTGGACCGAGGCGGCCGACCTCGTCATCAAGGGGATGGACGGCGCCATCCAGGCCAAGACCGTCACCTACGACTTCGCCCGGCTCATGCAGGGGGCGAAGGAGATCAAGTGCTCGGAGTTCGGGGACGAGGTCATCAAGCACATGGGCTGAGCCCGTCCCGGAACGGACCGGAGATTCCCTGCGGCCGGGCGGAAACGCCCGGCCGCAGTTGTATTCTGGGGGTCCCGTCGGAAGGAGGAACCCGAACGTGACGACGCGCCGCCTGCGCCCGATCCTCGCCGCCGCCCTCCCCGTCCTGCTGCTCGCCGCCTGCGCCCGGAAGGAGAAGACGGGCGAGGGGAAGGAGCTCTCGAAGAACCCGATCGCCGCGATGAGCCAGATCAGCGAGGCGGCGAAGAAGGCCGCGGACGCCGCCAAGGAGGCGTCCGAGATGAAGCCGGTCGACCCGGTCGGCTTCGGCGCCCTCCTGCCCTTCCTGCCGGCCGCGCCGGCGGGCTTCACGGCCGAGGAGCCCCGCGGCGAGACGACCTCCGCGATGGGCTTCAAGATCACCGAGGTCGAGCGGCGCTACACGAAGGGGGACGAGTCGCTCCACGTGAAGATCGTGGACGGCGCCTACAACTCCTTCATCTACGCCGGCGTCACGATGGCCGCGCAGTTCTCGCGCGAGTCGACCGAGGGTTACGAGAAGGGGGTCACGATCGACGGCCACCCGGGCGTCGAGAAGTGGTCGACGTCGAGCCGGCGGGGCGAGCTGACGGTCGTCGTCGGCAAGCGCTTCCTCGTCACGGTCGACGCCTCGCCCGCCGAGCCGGGGACCGTCCGGTCGATCTACGGGACGATCGACGTCGCGAAGCTCTCGGCCCTGAAGTAGCCGCGCCCGTGCCCGTCCGCCATGCCACGCTGACGCTCGCGACCTCGGCGCCGTACGAGGTCCGGGACATCACGCGGGAGGTGGAGGCCGCCGTGCGCGGGAGCGGCGCGGCGGACGGCCTCTGCGCCGTCTTCACGCCCCACGCGACCGCGGCCGTGACGATCAACGAGAACGACGACCCGAACGTCGGGGCGGACCTCCTCGACGCCCTCTCCCGCCTCGTGAAGGAGCACGACGGCTGGCGGCACGACCGGGTGGACGACAACGCCGCGGCGCACATCAAGGCGGCGATCGTCGGCCCGTCGGAGACGATCCCCGTCCGGGAGGGACGCCTCGCCCTCGGCACCTGGCAGAACGTCTTCTTCTGCGAGTTCGGCGGCCCCCGGGCCACGCGGCGCGTCCACGTCACGGTGCTCTGGTGAGCGCCCCGGGCCCGCGCCGGACCTCCTTCCGCGCCAGCCTCCGGGGGCAGCTCCTCCTCGTGGTCCTCGCCGCCCTCGGGCCGGCCCTCGTCTTCGTCCTCTGGGGCGCGAACCGCGAGCAGGCCCGCGCCCTCCGCGCGGCCGAGGCCGCCGGCGACCGCCATCTGAGCGTCGTCGCACGGGCGCTCGAGGCGAGCCTCGACGCCACCCGCGGCCTGCTCGAGGGGACGGCCTCCCTCCTGGAGGAGCGGGACGGGCGGCCGGATCCGGAGCGCTGCGGTCCGGGCCTCCACCGACTCCGGCGCGTGGAGCCACGGTACGCGCGCGTCATCGTGGCGCTCGGGGGCGGCCGGGTCGGCTGCAG
>DAOMFB010000118.1:7913-8128 GCA_035429585.1 Thermoanaerobaculia bacterium | reverse complement strand
GTCGAGCTCCTCGTCACGCCCGACAAGACCACGGCGTACGTGGGCGAGGAGGTCGTCCTTCACGTGGAGCTCGTCACGTCGTCGGACGTGCAGGGGCTCGAGTGGCTCGAGCCGCCCAAGTTCCCCGGCGCCTGGGCCGAGGATCTCGAGCGCCCCGACCGCCCCTCGGGCCGGCGTGACGTCGTCGGGGACCGGACCGTCATGCGCTTCACGCT
>DAOMFB010000118.1:0-7903 GCA_035429585.1 Thermoanaerobaculia bacterium | reverse complement strand
CCTCAAGAAGCTCGTCTCGGGCCTCGCCCCCGGGATGCTGACGATCCCCCCGATGCGCATCCGGACGAGCGTCCGCGCCGCCGGCGATCCGTTCGGCGACCCGCTCGGCTTCTTCCGGGCGCAGCCCGTCGAGCTCTCCTCGAAGCCCGTCACGCTGAAGATCCTCGCCATACCCGGCGACCGGCCGTTCAGCGGGCCCGTCGGCCGCTTCGAGCTGACGTCCCGTCTCGACAAGAGCCGCGTCGCCGCCGGCGAGGCCGCGACGCTCAAGGTCCGCCTCTCGGGCTCGGGCGGCCTGCGGACCGCCACGGAGCCGCCGAAGGTCGCCGTTCCCGGCGCCCGGGTCTACCCCCCCACGACACACACCGAGCCGCCGCGCGCCGGGAAGCCCGGCGTCGTCGAGTGGGACTACGTCTTCGTCCCCGCCGCCCCCGGCGAGGTCGAGGTGCCGCCCGTCACCCTTCCGACGTTCGATCCGGCGGAGAAGAAGATCGTCCTCAAGAGCACCGCCCCCCTGCGCCTCGCCGTGGAGGGTTTCGCGCCCGCTCCGGGGGCCGCGCCGGGGACGTCCGCGCCGGCGGTCGCCGGAGCGGCGGAGACGACCGTGCCGACCCCGGCCGCGCCCGCGCCCTCGACACCGGCCGCGGCGGGGAGCCCGGCCCTCGACCTGTCGCGGCGGACGGTCACGCTTCCGCTCTGGGTCCTGATCGCCGTCCCCGGCGTCCTCGTGGCCGCCGCGGGGACCTGGGTCGCGCTCCGTCGCCGGCGCTCCCCGCGCGTCGATCTCGCGTCGGTCCTCGAGCCGGAGGCGGGCGAGACGAAGGAGCGGGCCGCCGCGCGGATCGACCGGGCCCTCCGCGCGGGGCTCTCCCGCCGCTACGGGGTCGCCGAGGAGTCCACCGCGACGGCCTTCCTCTCGGCGCTCGCGGAGAAGGGGATCGCGGGCGAGCTGCTGGAGGACACGGAGAAGCTCTTCGCCGACCTCGACTTCCTCCGGTTCGCGCCCCAGCTGGGGGACTACTCGGCCAAGATCGCCGAGGTGCGGGAGGAGGCCGCGCGGGTCCTTCCGCGGCTTTTCTGACCCCTGCTCCGGGATCGCGTCCTAGAATTGAACAGCATGGCCCCGACCGCACGGGTGATCTCTCCGAAGCAGCTCTCCCGTTACATGGAGCGCCACCGGCTCCTGGACGAGACGAGCGGCGTCCCTCCGGAGCGGTTCCTGATCACCCTCGTGAACCGCGCGCTGGAGTTCGTCCCGGCCCGCGTCGGCGTCCTCCTCCTCGACGACCCGGTGTCCAAGGAGGACGACCGCTCGCGGAACGAGCTCGTCGTGATCGTGACGGCGGGCGAGGTGGGCGAGGCGATCGTCGGGCGGAAGGCCCGGCCGGTCGACGGCATCGCCGGCTTCGTTTACGCGCGCGGGGAGAAGACGGCGATCAACTTCGTGGGGGGCGCCGCCGCCCTCTCGCGGGAGCTCGACGCCGCCCTCGGCTTCGAGGTCCAGAACGTGCTCGCCGTGCCGGTCGTCATCGAGAGCAACATCTGCGGCTCGCTCGCCCTCCTGAACCGCCAGGAGGAGCAGGCCTTCTCGCGGAAGGACGAGCGGCTGATGGAGCTGTTCGGCGACACGCTCTCCCTCGCCCTGCAGAACCTCCTCGACGAGCGCCGCGCCCGCGAGGTGGCCCGGCGCGACTCGCTGACCTCGCTCTACAACGACCGCTACTTCCACCGGAAGCTCCAGCGCGAGATCGAGCGCCTCGCCGGGTCGAAGGACGGGGAGCTCTCGCTCCTCTTCCTCGACTGCGACCACCTGAAGAGGGTCAACGACGAGCACGGCCATCTCGCCGGCAGCCAGGTGCTGCGCGAGGTGTCCTTCATCATGCAGCGCGTCCTGGCCGACACGGTCTCCCTCGCCTGCCGGTACGGGGGGGACGAGTTCACGGTCATCCTCCTCGACCAGACCCTCGAGCAGGCGACCGTCGTCGCCGAGAAGCTCCGCCGCGCCGTCTGGGAGTGGGTCTTCCTGCCGATGGCGATCGGGCCCGGCGAGCCGGCCCTGAACCTGAAGAGCGTGCTCTCCATGTCGGTCGGCGTCGCCTCGTACCGGGCCCACTGCCGCCCCGGCGCCCCGGCCCCCGAGCAGAAGAACGAGCTCCTCAAGGCGGCCGACGCGGCGCTCTACATGGCCAAGACCCGGGGGAAGAACTGCGTCGTGGCGGCGCCGCCCGGCCCCGGCGGCGCCGGCTCGGTCCCCGTCATCCTTAAGTCCTGAGCATCAGGCGCCGCCCCGTTCGCCGGGCTAGAATCCCCGCGCCATGGCTCCTCTCACCTCTCCCCGCATCGACTCGAAGTCTGTCCTCGAGAACCTCTCCCGCCACATGCTGGTGGACGGCTACCACGTCGTCATGGACCTCGCGAGGTCCCGGGGGAACGTCGTCTACGACGCCCTCCACGACGCCGAGATCCTCGACTTCTTCTCCCAGTTCGCCACCTGCCCGGTCGGCTACAACCACCCGAAGATGTCGGAGCCCGGGTTCCTCGAGGAGCTCACGGCGGCCGCCGTCACGAAGCCCGCCAACAGCGACATCTACACCCGGCAGATGGCCGAGTTCGTGGAAGCCTTCACGCGGATCGCGGTGCCCGCCTCGCACGGCAGGCACCTCTTCTTCGTCGAGGGCGGCGCGCTGGCGAACGAGAACCAGCTCAAGGCGGCCTTCGACTGGAAGGTCCGGAAGAACTTCCGCAAGGGCTACCGGCGCGAGGTGGGGACGAAGATCCTCCACTTCGAGCAGGCCTTCCACGGACGGTCGGGCTACACGCTCTCGCTGACGAACACCGCCGACCCCCGGAAGACGATGTACTTCCCGAAGTTCGACTGGCCCCGCGTCGTCAACCCCAAGCTGTCGTTCCCCGTGACGCCGGAGAACCTCGAGAAGACGATCGCGAAGGAGAAGCTGGCCGTCCGCCAGATCGAGCAGGCGCTCGTCGATCACCCCGACGACATCGCCGCCCTGATCATCGAGCCGATCCAGGGCGAGGGCGGCGACAACCACTTCCGTCCCGAGTTCTTCCGGACGCTGCGGAGCCTCTGCGACGAGAACGAGATGCTCTTCCTCGTCGACGAGGTCCAGACCGGCCTCGGGCTGACGGGCGCCATGTGGGGCTTCGAGCCGATGGGCGCCGTCCCCGACATGTTCTCCTTCGGCAAGAAGACGCAGGTCTGCGGCTTCGCGTCGAACGACCGGATCCTCGAGGAGCCCGAGAACGTCTTCGCCGTCTCGTCCCGCATCAACTCGACGTGGGGCGGGAATCTCGTCGACATGGTCCGCTGCCGGCGGTATCTCGAGATCATCGCCGAGGAGAACCTCGTCGAGAACGCCCGCGTCGTCGGCGAGTTCCTCCTCTCGAAGCTGGTGGAGCTGTCCGCGGAGTTCCCCGGGAAGATGACCAACGTCCGGGGACGCGGCCTCTTCATCGCCTTCGACCTGCCGGACGGGAAGGCCCGCGGGCAGGTCCTCGCCACGTGGCTCCAGAAGCACCGCGTCATGGGGCTCGCCTCGGGCGAGCGGGCCATCCGGCTCCGGCCCCCGCTGACGCTGACGAAGGACGAGGCGCTCCTCGGGGTGCAGCGCCTTCGCGCCGCGCTGGCCGAGACGGTCGGCTGAAGTGCATCAGGGGAACCCGTCGCACCGGGTTCCCCCAATCCCCCTCCGCGTGCCCCTCCGTTGAGCCGTTACCATCCCGGCAAACGCCTTCTCCTGGCTGCCGGAGTGGCGGTCCTCTTCGCGGGGACCGTCTGGTATGTGCCGCTGCCGGAGATCGTGGCGCTCCGCTGGCGGTCGCCGCGGACCACGGCCTTCATGGAGGCGCGAAAGGCGCGGCTCCGCGCCCGGGGGCAGAGCGACGTCCTCGACCGGCGGCCAGTCCCCCTGTCGGCCGTCGCCCCGGCCCTGGTGACGGCGGTGACCGCCGCGGAGGACGCCCGCTTCTTCCGGCACCGCGGCGTCGACTGGCAGGCGGTCCGCGAAGCGGCCGAGTGGAACCGCCGGATCGCCGGCCGGAAGGGACGCTGGGCGCGCGGCGCCTCGACCATCACGCAGCAGCTCGCAAAGAACCTCTGGCTCTCCGGGGAGCGGACCTGGTGGCGCAAGGGGCGGGAGGCGGCCATCGCCCTGGCCCTCGACGCGCTCGTCCCGAAGGAGAAGATCCTCGAGCACTACCTGTCGGCCATCGAGTGGGGCGAGCGGACCTGGGGCGCCGAGGCCGCCTCCCGCGCCTACTTCGGCGTCGCCGCGTCGGCGCTCGACGCGCGCCGGGCCTCCTGGCTGGCCGCGATGATCCCCAACCCGTCCTGGTACCTCGCCCACCCGTCGCGCCACCGGGAGCGCGCCGAGCGGATCCACGAGCGCGCCTTCGGCGGCGGGCCTCCGGTCCGGGAGGACGAGAGCGAGGAAGCGCCGGAGAGTCCACGCTAGAATGGGGGATGCCATGAAGGAGCCGAGATTCCGGCGCCGCACGCCTGCGGCGCTTCTCCTCTCCGGGACCCTTCTCCTCACTGCCTGCGGCCAGAAGCCGGCCGAGGTCCGCGTGACGCCCGCGAAGGTCCAGCTCTTCGGCAAGGACCGGCGGGCGTCGGTCAAGGCGGACGTGGTCGACAAGAAGGGAAACCCGGTCCCCGACCAGGCCGTGACCTGGGAGAGCTCGAACCCGAAGGTCGCGACCGTCGAGGCGTCGGGCGTCCTCAAGTCCGTCGGCCCCGGCCGCGCCCAGATCGTCGCCCGGAAGGGCCCTCTCTCGGGCAGCGCGACGGTGGACGTCGCCGACGTCGCCTCCCTGTCGATGGTCCCCCCCCGCCTCACGCTGGTCGGGCCCGCGGGGACGACGTTCCCCCTCTTCGCCGACCTGCGCGACTCGAAGGGACAGCCGAGCCCGGTGAAGCTGAAGTGGAGCACCTCCGACGCGAAGGTCGTCCAGGTCACCGAGTCCGGGCTCGTCGCCTCGGCCGCCGAGGGGAAGGCGACCGTCACCGCCAGCCTCGGCGGCGACCTCAGCGCCGGATGCGAGATCCGGGTCCTCTTCCGGGAGATCGGCTCCTTCGAGATCGCTCCCCTCACGCTGATCCTCAAGACGGGCGACACGCAGCGGATCAACCCGCTGGTGCGCGACACCGGGGGCTCCGTCATCGAAGACCCCGCGCTCGCCTGGGCGTCCTCGGACCCGAAGGTCGCCTCGGTCCTCAACGGCGTCGTGAAGGCCGAGGCGCCGGGCACCGCGACCATCACGGTCGGCGCCGGCGCGAGGAGCCTGCGCGCCACGGTCCTCGTGAATTGAGCCTCTCCGTCAGGCCCCCCGCGGTTGCCGGCTCCTTCTACGAAGCCGCGCCCGCGCGCCTGCGCCAGACGGTCGATCGCCTCCTCGCGGAGCGCCGCGGCCCCCCGTGCCCCGCCGGCCGATGGCGGGCGCTCCTCCTCCCGCACGCCGGGCACGTCTACTCGGGCGGCATCGCGGCCGCCGGCGTGGCGGCCGTCGAGTGGCCGAAGACGGTGCTCCTCCTCGGGCCGAACCACCACGGCATCGGCTCGGCGGCGGCCCTGTCTCCCGACGACGCGTGGCAGACGCCGCTCGGCGAGGTGCCGCGGGACGCGGCGCTCGCGAAGGACCTCCTCGCCCTCTGCCCTGCCCTCGAGGAGGACGACATGGCGCACCGGTTCGAGCATTCGCTCGAGGTGATCGTGCCGTTCCTGCAGGCGGCGGCCCCGGGGCTCTCGATCGTCTGCGTCTCGATCGGCGAGCCCGACCTCGCGCTCTGCCTCGCGGTCGGCGGGGCCGTCGGCGGGGGCGTCCGGCCGGCCGAGGGCCGCGGCGAGCGGGTCGCGATCGTCGTCTCCTCCGACCTGAACCACTACCTCCCGCGGAACCAGAACCGCCTGAAGGACGACCGGGCCCTCACGGCGCTCCGCGGCGCCGACCCCCGGACCTTCTACGCGACGGTCCACGAGAAGGAGCGGATCTCGATGTGCGGCGTCCTCCCGGCGACGGCGCTGCTGCGCGCCCTCGAGATCCTGGGGGCCGCGCCAGCTCGCATCGTCGCGCAGGGCGACTCGAGCGACGCCTTCGGCGACACGTCGCGGGTCGTCGGCTATGCCGCCGTTCTCTGGGAGGCGGCGGCGGGAGCCGAAGAGCGCGCGTGAGGGTCACCCACCTCTCGGCCGAGTGCGTCCCGTTCGCGAAGACGGGAGGCCTCGGCGACGTCGTCGGCGCCCTCCCGAAGGCGCAGGCGGCGCGCGGGCACGACGTCGAGGTCTTCCTGCCGTTCCACCTCGAGGCGGCGGAGTGGTACCGCCGGCGGCTCTCCTGGCCGGACCTGGCGATCCCGCCGTTCGACATCTCCGTCCTCGGCCGCAGCTACACGATCGGCCTCCTCCGGGGGACGCTCCCGGGGAGCACGGTTCCCGTCTACTTCGTCGCGCACGACCCGCTCTTCCACCGGACGCGGATCTACGCGCCGAGCGACTCGGGGCGCGACGACGGCCTCTGGCGCTTCACCGTCTTCGTCCGCGCCGCGATCGAGGCGATGCGGCGGATGGGGCGGCGCCCCCAGCTCCTCCACGTCCACGACTGGCACCCGGCCCTGGCCGTGATGCTGGCCGCCTGGAGCAGCTGGCGCGACCGCTGGTTCGACGACGTCGCCTCGGTGCTGACGATCCACAACATCGCGTACCAGGGGGTCTACGGCCCGGAGGAGTTCCGGGCCCTCGGGCTTCCGCCGGAGGCCTGGACGGGCGGCGGCGTAGAGTTCGGCGGCGACGTGAACCTCCTCAAGGGCGCCATCGTGGCCGCGGACATGATCACGGCCGTCTCGCCGACCTACGCCTGGGAGATCACGACGCGCGAGGGGGGAGCGGGGCTGGACGGGATCCTGCGGATGCGGGGCGACCGGCTCGTCGGGATCCTGAACGGCATCGACACGACGGTCTGGAACCCGGCGACGGACGACGCCATCGCCGCGCGCTACTCGCTCCAGGACCTCTCGGGGAAGCCCCTCTGCCGGCGCGACCTCTGCCGCATTGCCGGTTTCGACCCGGACGACGCCGGAATGGTCGTCGGCTCCGTCGGTCGGCTGACGGACCAGAAGGGCTTCGACCTCTTCATGGGGGCCGCCCCCGAGCTGATCCGGCGCGGCGTCCGGATCGTGCTCCTCGGCTCGGGCGAGCCGCAGCTGGAGCACGCCCTCCGGACGCTGGCCGCCCACCACCCGGGGCGGGCGGCGGCCTTCGTCGGCTACAGCGAGGAGCTGGCGCACAAGATCGAGGCGGGGGCCGACGCGTTCGTCATGCCGTCCCGGTTCGAGCCGTGCGGCCTGAACCAGATGTACTCCCTCGTCTACGGGACGCCCCCCATCGTGCGCAAGGTCGGAGGCCTCGCCGACTCCGTGGCGGGCTTCGACGGGCGGAACTTCGACCGGGGCACCGGCTTCGTCTTCGAGGACGCGTCCGCGCACGCCCTCGCGGCCGAGATCCTCCGGGCCCAGGGGCTCTTCCACCACCCCGACGGCTGGCGCCGCCTTCTCGCCAACGGGATGGCCCGGGACTTCTCCTGGGACCGCTCCGCGGCCGCCTACGACGCCGTCTACCGCCGGGCCCGCGAGATCCGCGGCCTCCCCTGGTGACCCCGCCGGGACGCCGCCGCGGCGGCCATGAGCCATCTGGCTCATGGACCCCGGGGTGACGTTTCGGAGACGCTTCCCGAAGCGCTCCCCGAGGGGGCGCGGGGGAGTCTTCCGATGAGTCAGTACCGGATCGCCTGGCTGCCGGGCGACGGCGTGGGTGTCGAGGTCATGGAGGCGGCGCGGATCGTACTCGACGCCCTGAAGCTGAACGCCACCAACCCGCACGGCGACATC
>DAOMFB010000117.1:0-8142 GCA_035429585.1 Thermoanaerobaculia bacterium | reverse complement strand
GAGCTGCGTCTTCAGGAAGCCCTTCGAGACCGCGTCGAGGCTCTCGGACTCGAGCGGGGATCGAGGAGGCTGGTGACGTTCTCCGGGAGCCATACGCATGCGATCTGGGGTCCGGGGCCCGGAGTGGTGACGTTCGTCTCCGACCACGAGGGACCGCAGCGGATCTATTCCCATGCGCTGAATGCCCCGCCCGAGCAGATCGAAACGGTCTGGAGCGGGACGGAGACCGGAGTCGACCTCGGCTCCTGGTCTCCGGACGGAAGCCTCCTCTCGTTCATGGTCTATTCGAAGAAGGGGGACCCGGACATCTGGGTTCTTCCCAAAGGGGGGACGGCGAGACCTCTTCTCGCGACCAGCGTCCCCGAGGCCTTTCCGGAGATCTCGCCGAACGGGAGGTGGCTGGCCTACGCCGCCCTCGAATCCGGGCTGTCTCAGGTCTACGTCCGGCCTCTCGACGGATCGGGCCCCTCGAAGCAGGTTTCGGTGACCAATGGCCAGGAGCCTCTGTGGAGCCGGGACGGGGCGTTCCTCTTCTACAAGACGCCGATCCCCGGAAACACGGGATGGACCTTCATTCACAGGGTGCGAGTGTCCGAGCGCGGCGGAAGTCTTCGGCTCGGGCTCCCGGAGAAGATCCTCGAAGGCGACTATGGAGTCGACTCCTCCGGCCGCGATTGGGACGTCTCTCCCGACGGCCGCTTTCTCCTCGACAAGCCGACTTCAGCCGAAGACTGGAAGCTCTACTACGACCGGATCTGCCCGCGACGGATCCACGTCGACATGGGGGGTGTGACGAGGCTCATGGCGCAAGCGGATAAGCGGCCGTAGCCCGCCTCTCCCCCGCCCCTCACCTCACGCTCTTCGTCACTTCCGAATGCCCCCCCGCCGGGCCGCGGTAGAGGAGGCGGACCTCGCCGACGCGGACTTCGTCCCCGTCGGCGAGCGGGAGGCGCCCCTCGACGCGGCGGCTTCCCAGCCACGTCCCGTTCTTGCTCTTCAGGTCCTCGATCTCGGCCCTCTCGCCCACGACGACGAGACGGGCGTGCTCGCGCGACACCGAAGGGTGGCCCACCCAGACGGCGGCAGACCGCTCGCGCCCGAGGACGTTCTCCCCTTCCCCAAGCGGCATCTCCTGCGTCCCCCAGACGAGAAGATGTCTCCGGGGGGCCGGCGCCCCGTCCCGGATCTCCTCCACCTGGCCGTCGAAGGCGTAGCCGAAGCCGTGGACGGTGCGGAGGAAGGGCGGCTCCTCGGCCCCGCCTCCGAGAGCCTTCCGGACGTCCCTGGCCAGCGCCGCGAGGCTCGCCTCCGAGACGACGACGTCGGGCCAGACGGTCTCGAGGATCTCCTCCTTCGCCACCGCGTCGGGCCGCTTCGAGAGGAGCAACTCGAGGAAGCGGAACGCCTTGGGCGACAGGTGGACCTGCTGCGGGCCCCGGAAGAGGGCACGGCGCCCCGTGTCGAAGGTGACGTCGCCGAAGCGAAGCCTCATCGCGAATTCAGAAAAGCTTCATCAGTCTACTAGGACTACCGGGCCTCCCCGGGGCCAGCTTTCCGGCAGATGGAGAGGACGCCGATCACCCGCACCACCTCGAGCGCCGAGAGCCGCCCGGCGCTCCGGCGGCCGGACCGCCTCCGGCCGGATGACCCCGGAAAGAGAAAGGAAGAGAGGCACACCATGAGAAACCCCGGCACGTGGCTTTCACTCCTCGCCTTCGGAGCGCTTCTCGCGATCCTGGGCGCGCCCGCCGTCGCGGACGACGTTCTCGTCTTCGACGTGACGACCCCGGTCCAGATCGGTTCCCTCGTCCTCGAGCCCGGCACCTACCTGATCCGATCCGGCTTCTCCCGGGAGAACCGGAACGTCCTGACGGTCTGGAGCCGGGACGAGGAGAAGTTCTTCGGCTACGTCCTCGCGAACTACTCCTCGTGGAGGGAGAGGATCCCCGAGGACCAGCTCGACTTCGACGGGAAGGACGGCCGGGTCATCAAGGCGTGGACGGTCGCCTGGAAGGGACACACCTACTCCTTCAGCTCAGCTCCGGTGTCGACCGCTCTGGCCAGCCGGGGAAAGGCCGGATCGGTCGTGGCGGCCCGGTAGAAAGCGGGACGAGCGTCCGCCGGCCGACTCGTCCGGCGGACACGAAATCCCGAACAGGCTGAAGCTGGACGGGCGGGGGTTGGGAGCCCCCGCCATCTTCGTCCTCGCGGAGGCTCCTGAGTCCGGTCGGTGCGGGGGCATAGAATCTCCGCAGTAACACGACGACGGGCCGCCGGATAGAGCGCCGACGCGCCGGGGGACACGTCCCGCCCCTTTCTCCGGCCCGGGGAGGCAGACCTCATGGGCCTCTCCGCGGGGATGCGACTCGGACCTTACGAGGTCCTCGCCCCCCTCGGCGCGGGCGGCATGGGCGAGGTCTGGCGGGCACGGGACACGCGGCTCGACCGCGAGGTGGCCGTCAAGCTCCTGCCGGATGAGTTCTTCGAGGACATGGAGAGAAAGAGCCGCTTTGAGCGGGAGGCGAAGGCCCTCGCCGCCGTGAGCCATCCGAACATCGCAGGGGTCCATTCCTTCGAAGAGATCTCCGGCCGGTTCCTCCTCGTCGAGGAGCTTCTCCACGGCCGGACGCTCCGCACCGCGATCGCGGACGGGCCCATGCCCGTCCGGCAGACGCTCGACGTCGCGGTCCAGATCGCCGAAGGCCTCGCCGCCGCCCACGAGAACGGCATCGTCCACCGCGACGTCAAGCCCGAGAACGTCTTTCTGACCTCCGACGGCCACGTCAAGCTCCTCGACTTCGGCCTGGCGCGCCGTGGTGCGCCCGGGGGCGACCCGGCCGGCACGCGCTCCCCCACCGTCACGGAGGTGTCGACTCCGGGGGCCGTCGTCGGAACGGTCGCGTACATGTCTCCCGAGCAGGCCCGCGGAGGGAGCGTCGACCACCGCACCGACCAGTTCTCCCTCGGGATCGTCCTCTACGAGATGCTGGCGGGCCTTCGGCCCTTCCGTGGCGGTTCCACTTCGGACGTCATCGCCGCGATCCTCCGCGACGAGCCCGAGCCTCTGGAGAAGGCCGCGCCGGGTGTGCCGGCTCCCGTTCGCTGGATCGTCGAGCGCTGCCTCGCCAAGGACCCGGCCGACCGGTTTGACTCCACGCGCGACCTCGCGAGCGATCTTTCGTCGCTGCGCACGCACCTGTCCGAGGCGAGCCTTTCAGCCGCCGCCTCCCCGAGCCATCGCCGGTGGCGGAGCGGACGCACGGTCGCCGTCGTCGCCGTCGTCGCCGTCGCGGCCACGATCGGCGTCGCCGCCGGACTGTTCTGGCGGCGCCTCGCCGCGCCGACGTCCCAGCGTCCGGCCGTCGTCCGCTCCACCCTCGAAATCGGCCCCGCCGAAGACATCAACTGCAACAGCAGGGTTCCGAGGATCTCGCCCGGCGGGTCGCGGACCGCCATGACGTGGACGCCGGACGGCCGCACGCTGGTCTTCGTCGGCCGCCGGGACGGAGTTCGGTGCCTCTGGGCCCGCGCGCTCGATGCGCCGGAAGCGCGGCCGATCGCCGGAACGGACGGCGCCCTCGCGCCGGCGGTCTCTCCGGACGGGGCCTGGATCGCCTTCTGGGCCGGAGGCGCGATCCGCCGCGCTCCGCTGGGAGGCGGGCCGGTGGCCGTCCTCGTGGACGCCATGCCGGTGCCCCGCAGCGGGCTGAGCTGGGGTCCGGACGGCCGTCTCTTCTACGGGGGACACGACACCATCTGGTCGGTCGAGTCCGAGCACGCGCCGAAGGCCGTGACGAAGTCCGGCGAAGGCGAGAACGACCATATCCTCCCGCACGCGCTGCCGGATGGCCGGGCGCTCATCTACACGGTCCGGCATCGACAGTGGACCTGGGGGGACGAGGAGGTCGTCGCTCAGGTGCTCGCCACGGGCGAGCGGAAGGTCCTCCTTCGCGACGCGGTCGACGCACGGTTCGTCACGCCGGGCTATCTGGTCTTCCTTCGCCGGGGCACGCTCTTCGGCGTCGACTTCGACCTCTCCCGCCTGGAGATCCGCGGAACGCCGGTTCCCCTCCTCGAGCACGTGATGCAGGCTCTGACGGGTTGGGTCAGCGACGATCTGACGGGCGCCGGGCAGTTCAGCGTCTCCTCGAGCGGCACGCTCGCGTATCTCCCGGGCCCCGTCGTCCCGTTCCCGGAGAGAGATCTCGTCCGCGTGGACCGTCAAGGCCGGGTTCAGGTTCTGGGCGCGCCCCGTCGAAGCTACTTGCCCCCGGTGGCCCTTTCGCCCGGCGTCCGCCGGCTGGCGGCTTTCAGTGGGGCCCTGACGGAGATGTCGCTCTGGTCCTACGAGCCGGAAACGGGAAAATCAGCCAAGCTGTTCGGAGGGGCTCACATCTTCTGGCCCCGCTGGACACCCGACGGCCAGCGCCTGTCATTCGAGATAACGAACCAGGGCTTCGATCAGGTTGCCTGGCAGCGCGCGGACGGAGCGGTGGGCCCCGACGCGCTCTGGACCGGTACCGCCTCGCCGTCGTCGTGGTCGCCGGACGGCCGGCATCTGGCGCTCGTCAAGGACCAGCATGTCTGGATCGGCACGCTCGAAGGCGGAAAGCTGACGATGGCGCCCTGGCTGCAGACGACGGCCGAAGAAAGGTGGCCGGAGTTCTCGCCCGACGGCCGGTGGCTCGCTTACGGCTCAAACGCCTCCGGCCGATGGGAGGTCTACGTTCAGCCGTTCCCCGGCCCGGGCCCGCGCCAGCTCGTCTCCGTGGACGGAGGGACGAGCCCCGCGTGGAGCCCGGCCGGCCGGGAGCTCTTCTTCGTGTCGCCACCCGACTCGACGGGGAGGTTCCAAATGATGGTCGTCGAAACAGGCGCAGGTTCCGACCTGACAGTGGGCCGGCCCCGCCCGCTCTTTTCATTCTCGCATCCGCCGCTGCTGTTCGCCTGCCAGCCCCTGCGGTGCTACGCAGTCTCTCCCGACGGCAGGACGTTCTACGTGACACAAGAAGCTCCGGCGCAGCCCCCCCCGCCCGTCACCCGGATCCACCTCGTCCAGAACTGGGTGGAAGAGGTGAAGGCGCGCGTGGCGGCCGGGGAGGCGAAGTAGCGGCGAGCTTCATCGTTGCCGCCGCCCTACTCCACGTACTTGAACCCCGTCCCCGTGTCGAAGACGACGACGCGCTCGCCGCGGTCGAGCTTGCCGGCGGCGAGGAGCTTCTCGACGGCGATCCAGGCGGCGCCCCCCTCGGGAGCGGCGTAGAGCCCCTCGCTCGACGCCATCTCGAGGACGCCGCGGCGCATCTCGCCGTCGGTGACGGCGACCGCCTCCCCCTTCGAGGCGCGGAGGATCTTCAGGATGAGGTAGTCGGCGTAGGCCTTCGGGACGCGGAGACCGCTGGCGTAGGTGTGCGCGTCGGGGAAGCGGACGGAGACGTCCTTTCCTTCCGCAAAGGCTCTCAGGATCGGCGCGCACCCCTCGGCCTGGACGGAGATCATCCGCGGGCGCTTCGGGCCGATCCAGCCGAGGACCTCCATCTCGTCGAAGGCCTTCCACATCCCGATCAGCCCCGTGCCGCCGCCGGTCGGGTAGACGATGACCTCGGGGAGCGTCCACCCCATCTGTTCGGCCAGCTCGTACCCCATCGTCTTCTTCCCCTCGACGCGGTACGGCTCCTTCAGCGTCGAGACGTCGAACCAGCCTTCGGCGTCCTTCCGCTCGGCGACCATCCGCCCGCAGTCGTCGATGAGCCCGTCCACGAGCGTCACCTTCGCCCCGTACGCCTCGCACTCGAGCTTGAAGACCTTCGGCGTGTCCTCCGGCATGAAGACGTGGCACTCGAGCCCCGCCTTCGCGGCGTAGGCCGCGGCCGCTCCCCCCGCGTTCCCGGCCGTCGGCAGGGCGATCTTCCGGGCGCCGAGCGCCCGGGCCACGGTCACCGCCGCGGCGAGCCCGCGCGCCTTGAAGGAGCCGGTCGGGTTCCCCGCCTCCTCCTTGATCCAGACGTTCGGCATCCCGAGGCGGGCGCCGAGCCGCGCGGCGTGGAGAAGGGGCGTTCCCCCCTCGCCCAGCGTGACGATCTCCTCCTCGCGCCGGGCCGGCATCAGCTCGTGCCAGCGCCAGATGTTCCGCGCCCGTCCGGCCGTCTCGTCGCGCCGGAGCGGCAGGAGCTGGTACTCGGCGAAGAGCGATCCGCCGCACCCCGGCTCGGGACAGACGTTCATCAGGCGGGTCGCGTCGAACGTCCGGCCGCACTTCGTGCACGCGAGGTGAGAGAGGTGCGAGTACGGCATGCCGCGACCCTATCATCGGGGGATGGGGGGGACGAAGACCCGGAAGAGGAAGGAGGCGGCGGGCGCGGAGCCGGCCGCTCCCCGCGAGCCCTCCCGCCTTCTCTACCGGGCCCACCTCGCCGCCGCCTGCGCCCTGGCCGTCCTCCTGGCCTTCCACCGCTTCGCCACCGTCACCTCCGAGCCCGGCGGCCGCTTCGAGGACCCCGACGCCATGTTCCACGCCCACCGCGTCGTGAGGACCATCCAGGCCGGCGCCGTTCTCCCGCCGGTCTTCGACCCCTTCGAGAATTTCCCCGGCGGCGGCCGCGCCGTCTGGCCTCCGCTTCACGACGCCTCGCTGGCCCTGATGGCCCGCCTCGGCGGCTCCACCCCGGCCGACCCCCGCCGCGGCCTCCCCGTCGCCGCCGCCTTCCCCGTCCTCGAGCTGACGCTGGCCCTCCTCGCCGCCGCCGCGCTCGCACGGCGGGCGGGCGGACGGCGGGCCGCGATCGTCTGCGGCTGGCTCTTTGCGCTGACGCCCTGCCTCCCCCGCCGCGGCTCCTTCGGTGACATCGACCACAACCTGACCGAGGTTCTCGCCGCGCTCCTCCTGCTCCTCCTGGCCGACGGCATCGCCCGGCGCGAGGAAGAGAGACCCTCCGGCCTCCGCGATCCCCGCCTCTCTCCCCTCCTCTGGGCCGCCGCCGTCCTGCTCGCCCTCGGCTTCTACACCGGCCTCGTCTTCTCGGCCGCCGTCGCGGCCGTCGCCGTGGCGGTACGCGATCTGGCCACCCCCTCCTCGCGCGCTCTGCCGCGCCTTTCTCTCGGCTTCGCCCTCGCCGCCCTCCTCCTCCCCTTCTTCGCCTCGCTGCGCGTCCCGCCGTCTCCCGACGACCCGTGGCGCCTCGGCCCCGTCTACGTCCTCGTCCTGGCTCTCGGCGCGGTCTCCACCGCCCTCCTCTCCCTCGCCATCGCCGCGCGCCGCGGGCTCTCGAAGGACCCCGACCTCGCCTCGTTCGCGGGCCTCGTCCTCGGCCTCCTCGCCATCGCCCTCACGAGCCCGCGCGCCTGGCCCGCCCTCCGGAGGGGCCTCGGCTTCCTCGGCTCCCGCGACCCCTGGCTCGCCACCATCGACGAGTTCCGCCCGCTCTTCCTCGACACGACCTGGGCGGGGACCGCCCTTCCGGCCGTCCCGGTGGCGGTCGTCGGGCTCGTCCTCCTCGTGGCGCTCCGGAAGAGGGCGCCGGACGGGCGGCTGCCGGACCTCGTTCTCGTCGCCACTCCGTTCGCCGCCCTGACGCTCCTCGCGCTCGCGCAGAGCCGGTTCCTTCCGGCGGCCGTCGCGCTCTCCGCCGCTCTGGGCGGCGTCGCCTGGAGCCGTCTGGAGCGAGCGGGCGGCGCGCGGGCCGCGCTCTGGGGCGTCGCGCTTCTCGGCGCCCTGCCGGCGGCCGCCGTCTACCAGATCCCCTTCCTGGGCGCGACGTTCCGCGGGACCTCGACCGCGGCTGTCCTTCCGTGGGAGACCGCGGCAGAGGCCCTGCGGGCGCGGACGCCGGACCCGGGGAGTCCGCCCGCCTGGGGCGTCCTCGCGCCGTGGGACTTCGGGCACTCCCTCCTCTTCCGCGCGTCGCGGGCGGTGGCCGTCGACAACTTCGGCAGCATGCACCCCGGTTTCGCGGCCGCGCAGAGGCTCTGGCTCGAGACCTCTCCCGCCACGGCCGTCCGCGACCTCACCCGCCTGAGGCTCCGGTACCTCCTCGTCGTCTGGCCGCCGTACTTCGTCCCCGCGGCCGCGGCGAGCATCGGCCTCTCCCCGGACGGGTGGTTCGAGGGGCGCTGGACGCCGGAGGCGCCGCTCCCCTACCGCCC
>DAOMFB010000116.1:0-8185 GCA_035429585.1 Thermoanaerobaculia bacterium | reverse complement strand
TCGTCTTCCAGACGTTCAACCTCCTCGCCCGGACGAACGCGCTGGCCCAGGTGGAGCTGCCGCTCATCTACGCCGGCCTGCCGCGGAAGGAGCGGCGCGACCGCGCCGTGGCCGCCCTCGAGCAGGTGGGGCTGACGGACCGGATGCACCACAACCCGAACGAGCTCTCCGGCGGCCAGCGGCAGCGCGTGGCCATCGCCCGCGCGCTCGTGACGGGCCCGTCGCTCCTCCTCGCGGACGAGCCGACGGGGAACCTCGACTCGCAGACGGGCGAGGAGATCATGCGGCTCTTCCGGACGCTGAACGAGGCGGGCAACGCGATCCTCATCGTCACGCACGAGGAGGACATCGCGGCCCACGCCCGCCGGATCATCCGGATCCGCGACGGCAAGATCTCCGACGACCGGCCGAACGACTCCAGCCGCGCCGAGGCCGTCGCCCGCGCCAAGCGCGCGGCCCTCGAGGCGGCCGGCGCCCCGCCGGCCTGACCGCGGGCGGCTCCGCCGTCACCCCCGCTTCGGGCGGGAGCGCTCGTCGGCGGCGGCGAGGCGGTAGGAGAGGTTCTCGAGGAAGAGGGTCAGGTCGACGTTCTTCACCTCGAGGCCCGGGACCGGAGCCAGGGTGACGGGGGCGAAGTTCAGGATGCCCTTCACGCCGGCGTTCCGGAGGACGACCGCGGCGGGAGGGACCGCCTCGGCCGGGACCGCGAGGACGCCGATCTCCACCTGCTCGGCCGCGGCGACGCCGGGGAGCTCGGCGATGTCGCGGATGGTCACGCCGGTGCGCGACTGGCCGCCGATCTTCCGGCGGTCGTTGTCGAAGAGGGCCACGACGTGGAAGCCCTCGCTGTTGAAGTTCTTCGAGTCCGCGAGGGCCTGGCCGAGGTGCCCGGCCCCGAGGACGACGACGGCGCGGGAGCGGTCGAGCCCCATGACGCCGTTCAGCCGCTCCTTCAGGTCGCCCACGCGGTAGCCGACGCCGCGCACGCCGAACTCGCCGAACTGGGCCAGGTCCTTCCGGATCTGCGCCGCGTTCAGGCCGAACCGCTCCGCCAGCTGCTGCGAGGAGATCGTCCCCACCCCCTCGGTCTCGAGGAAGCGGAGGCTGCGCAGGAGGAGCGAGAGGCGATGGGTCGTCGCCTCGGAAACGGTCTCGGGAGGCTCCTTCTGCTGCATGCCTCGCTCCCGCCCGCCCGGGTCACCTCGATCCGAAGGCCTGGGCCGCCACGCGCGCCACGTCGATCAGCCCGCGTGGGAAGAGACCGAAGATCAGGACGCCCGCTCCGAGGAGGAGCCAGGCGGCGCCCGCCATCACGTCGTCCTCGTGGAGCGGCACCTCGCGGGACGGCTCCTTCATCCAGAGGACGTGGACGACGCGGAGGTAGTACCCGACGGACACGAGACTCCCGAAGACGCCGACGAGGGCCAGTCCGACGAGGCCGGCGTCCACGGCGGACCGGAAGACGAGGAGCTTGCCGATGAAGCCGACGGTCGGCGGCAGGCCCGTCAGGGAGACCATGGAGAGCGTCAGGAGGCCCGCGGCGGCGCCGTTCCTCTTCCCGAGGCCGGCGAGATCCGCGAGCGTCTTCGGCTCCGTCTCGCCGCTCGAGAGGGCGGCCACCGTGAGGAAGGCCGCGGCGTTCGAGAAGAGATAGCCGGCCAGGAAGACGAGCGCCCCTTCGAGCGCGTCGCGGGTGAAGGTGGCGAGGGCGATGGCCAGGTAGCCCATCTGCGCGATGCCGGAGTAGGCCAGCATCCGCTTCAGGTCGCGCTGCGAGAGCGCCACGACGTTTCCGAAGAGGATCGAGGCGACGGCCAGGAGCGACAGCAGCCCCCGCCACGGGTCGCCGGCGGCCGCGACGCCGGTGGCGTGGAGGAGGCGGACGAGGAAGACCGCCGCGGCCGCCTTCGGGATCGTGGAGAGGAAGGTGACGGCCGGCGTCGTCATCCCCTGGTAGACGTCGGGGGCCCAGGAGTGGAAGGGGACGAGGGCCAGCTTGAAGGCGACCGCCGCGAGGATCGCCACCGTGCCGACCGTGACGAGCGGATCGAACGCGAAGGGGGAGGGCCCGGCGGCGAGGCCGACGAGGCGCGTCAGGCTCGTCGTGCCGGTCCGCCCGTAGAGGGTCGCGACGCCGTAGAGGAGGACGGCCGACGAGAGGGCACCCATCAGGAAGTACTTCATCCCGGCCTCGGTGGCGGCGGGGATCTCGCGGTACCAGGCGGCGAGGACGTAGAGCGGGATCGACATCAGCTCGAGGCCGATGAAGATCACGAGGAGGTCGGTCCCCTTGGTCATCAGCATGGCCCCGGCCGCGGACCAGAGGAGGAGGGCGTAGAACTCGCCCTGGTTCTTCCCGTCGCGGGCCAGGGCCGCGCCGCCGCCGAGGATCGCGAAGGCGGCGCCGCCGAGGGCGAGCATCTCGACGAACCGGGTCAGGGCCGACGTCTCGACCGCGCCGGCGAACCAGGTCCCGGTCGTGGCGGCGCCGACGATGTTGGCGAGGGCGAGCGCCGCGAGCGAGACGTAGGGGAAGGAGGCGCGCGTCGGGCGCGCGAAGGCGTCGAGGAGGATCAGCAGGATCCCCGCGGCCGAGAGGACGATCTCGGGCGCGACGGCGGCCAGGTCGCCGGCGGTGACGTGGAGGAAGCCGCCCATCACGGCAGGCCCCCCGCGCGGAGGATCTGGACGACGACCTCGACGGACGGGCCGATCAGCTTCAGGAGCGGCGCCGGGTAGACGCCGAGGACCACGACGAGGGCGATCAGCGGGAGGGAGCCGGCCAGTTCCCAGGCGTTCATGTCGGTCAGGGTCCGGTTCTCCGGGACGAGGTCGGGGCCCCAGAAGACCTTCTGGACCAGCGTGAGGAGGTAGACGGCGCCGAGGATCATCCCGGTGGCGCCGATCGCGCACCAGACCACGTTGACCTTGAAGACGCCGCCGAGGATCAGGAACTCGCCGACGAAGCCGTTCAGGCCCGGGAGGCCGGCCGAGCCGAGGGCCGAGATCAGGAAGAGCGTCGTCGTGACCGGCACGCGGGCCGCGACGCCGCCGTAGTCGGCCATCTCGCGCGTGTGCCGCCGGTCGTAGAGGACGCCGACGAGGAGGAAGAGGAGGCCCGTCGTCAGGCCGTGGCCGACCATCTGGACGATGGCGCCTGCGACGGCCATCGAGGTCCCGGCGAAGATGCCGAGGACGACGAGGGCGAGGTGGCTGACGGAGGAGTAGGCCACCAGCTTCTTCATGTCCTTCTGGGCGAAGGCCACCCACGCCCCGTAGACGACGCCGACGAGGGCGAGCCCGGCGATCAGTGGCGTGTACCGGACGGCCGAGCCGGGGAAGAGCGGGATGGCGAAACGCAGGAGACCGTACGTCCCGAGCTTCAGGAGGACGCCGGCCAGGATGACCGAGCCCCCGGTCGGCGCCTCGACGTGGGCGTCGGGGAGCCACGTGTGGAGGGGCCAGAGGGGCACCTTCACGAGGAAGGCGAGGGCGAACGCCCAGAAGAGCAGGGCCTCGGTCCCGGGCGCGAGGTGCCACGTGCCGGACGCGACGGCGCGCGTCCAGTCGAGGAGGGAGAAGGTCTGGATGCCGGTCCGCTGGAGGTGGAGGTGCGCCGAGAAGAGGATCGCGACGAACATCAGGAGCGAGCCGGCCATCGTGAAGAGGAAGAACTTCATCGCGGCGTAGATCCGCCGCTTGCCGCCCCAGACCCCGATGATGAAGTACATCGGGACGAGCATCACTTCCCAGAAGACGTAGAAGAGGATCGCGTCGAGCGCCACGAGGCTCCCGAGCATCCCGGTCTCGAGAACGAGGAAGGCCGCCAGGTAACCCTTCAGGCGCGTCAGGTGCTGGCCGCAGGCCACGAGGAGGACGGAGAGGGTCAGGAGGGTCGTCAGGAGGACGAGGGCCACCGCGAGGCCGTCCACGCCGAGCTCGTACCGGATGCCGAACCGCGGGATCCAGGGCCTCGAGACGCGGAAGGCCGAGAGGGCGGGCGCGGCGGGGTCGAAGCGGAGGGCGAGGAGCACCGACGCGGCGAAGGTCAGGCCGGCGACGCCGACGGCGACCGAAAGGAGAGCCCCCCGGGCTTCCCTCGGAAGGAACGCCAGGACGAGGGCGCCGAGGGTGGGGAGGAGGACGAGCGTCGTCAGGAGGTCGGCGCCGAGCCAGTCGAGGGTGAGGAAGCTCGTCGGCATCGTCGGCTACCGGAAGAGGGCGTACGCCACGAGGACGAGCGCCCCGAGCGTGAAGCCGAGGGCGTAGTTGCGGACGTTCCCGGTCGTGAAGAACCGGAGGAGGTCGCCGGAGAGCTCGACGAGGAACGCCGAGGCGTTCGCGATTCCGTCGATGAAGAGGGCGTCGAAGCCCTTCCAGAGGAAGCGGCCGATGGAGCGGAACGGACCGAGCACGCCCGCCTCGATCCCCTCGTCCACGTTCCACTTGTTCTTGACGAGCGTCCCCAGGGTCCCGGTCTTCTCGCAGAAGGCGGCGGCGGCCGGCGAGACGACGATCTGCTCGGCCGGCAGGCCCGCGGCGTGCGCGGGGGCGGGCCGCCCCGTGTACCACCGGACGGCCAGGGCGATTCCGGCCAGCGCGGCGCCGAGCGACAGCGCCATGAGACCCAGCTCGGCGCCGTGCGACATCTCGTGCTCGGGCCCTTCGGCGAGGGCCGGCGCCAGGAACCGGGGAAGGAGGTTCGAGACCCCCATCGGCACCCAGATGAAGCCCGCCACGACCGAGCCCGCCGCGAGGACCCAGAGCGGGACCGTCATGGTGGCGGGGCTCTCGTGGAGGTGGTGCTCCTGCTCGTGCGTCCCGCGGAACTCGCCGGCGAAGGTCATCCGGACGAGGCGGAACATGTAGAAGGCGGTCATCGCGGCCGTGGCGACGCCGACGGCGTAGAGGGCCCACTGGCCGGACGCGGCGACGGAGCCGAGGATCTGGTCCTTCGAGAAGAAGCCCGAGAGCGGGACGATCCCGGCGATCGCGAGCGTGGCGACGAGCATCGTCCGGTAGGTCTGCGGCACGTGCGGGGCCAGGCCCCCCATCTTCCGCATGTCCTGCTCGTGGTGCATCGCGTGGATGACCGAGCCGGAGCCGAGGAAGAGGCACGCCTTGAAGAAGGCGTGCGTGAAGACGTGGAACATGCCCGCCGCGAAGGCGCCGACGCCGCAGGCGAGGAACATGTAGCCGAGCTGGGAGACGGTCGAGTACGCGAGGACCTTCTTGATGTCGTTCTGCGCGAGGCCGATCGAGGCGGCGAAGATCGCCGTCCCCGCGCCGACCCAGGCGACCAGGGTCAGGGCGTCGGGGGCGAGGACGAAGACCGCGCTCGTCCGGGCCACGAGGTAGACCCCCGCCGTCACCATCGTGGCGGCGTGGATCAGGGCCGAGACCGGGGTCGGGCCCGCCATGGCGTCGGGCAGCCAGACGTAGAGAGGCACCTGCGCGCTCTTGCCGCAGGCCCCGAGGAAGAGGAGGACGCAGACGACGTAGACGGAGAGGGGTGCCCCCTCGGCGACCAGCCGGTGTTTGGCCGCCTCGAGGAAGGAGAAGTCGGTCGTCCCGAACAGGGCGAGGACGCCGAAGATCCCGAGGACGAAGCCGACGTCGCCGACCCGGTTCGTGACGAAGGCCTTCTTGCCGGCCGCCACGGCGAAGTCCTTGTCGTAGTAGTAGCCGATCAGGAGGTAGGAGCAGAGGCCGACGCCCTCCCAGCCGATGAAGAGGACGGGCAGGTTCGCCCCGAGGACGAGCGTCAGCATGGCGAACATGAAGAGGTTCAGGAAGGCGAAGTACCGGCCGTACCCCTCCTCCTCCTGCATGTAGCCGACGCTGTAGAGGTGGATCAGCGTCCCGACGAAGGTGACGAACGAGAGCATCAGCGCCGAGAGGGCGTCCAGGCGGAAGGCCACGTCGACGCTGAAGTCCCCGGCGAACATCCACCGGAAGGCCGTCTCCACGACGGGAAGGGCGCCGCCCGCCATCGACTGCTGCGCCCACGGCACGAGGGCGGCGAAGGCGAGGACGCCGGAGAGCCCGACGGTGCCGACGCCCACGACGCCGTGGAAGAGCCGCTCGCCGTACGGCAGCGGCCCGCCCCCCTCGCCCCGGCGGGCGCGTCCCGTGCTGGAGGCGAGGGCCACCGCCCCGTTCAGGACGAACCCGAGGAGCGGGAGTGCGGGGATCCACCAGAGCGACGTCATGCGGCGGCGCCTACCACTTCAGGAGGTTCACCCGGTCGACCTCGATGGTCTGCCGGGATCGGAAGAGGGCGACGAAGACCGCCAGCCCCACGGCCGCCTCGGCCGCGGCGATGGCGATGACGAAGAAGACGATCACGTGGCTCGACGCGTCTCCCCGCATCCGCCCGTAGGCCAGGAAGAGCAGGTTGACGGCGTTCATCATCAGCTCGATGGAGAGGAAGATCGAGAGGGCGTTCCGCTTCAGGAGCGCGCCGGCGAGGCCGATCGCGAAGAGGATCGTTCCGGCCGCGAGGAAGGCCGCGGGAGGCACGCTCAATCCATCCTCCTCTTCGAGAGGATCAGGGCGCCGACGGCGGCGGCCAGGAGCAGCACGGCCACCGCCTCGAAGGCGAAGAGGTAGTCCGAGAAGAGGAGGCGCCCGATCAGGGGGATCTCGTCGGGCGACGGGATCTTCGCGGCCGCGGCCGAGGGCGCGACGGGGGGCGCCCCGGCGCGGAGCGTCAGGCCGAGGAGCAGCCCGCCGAGGGCCAGCACCGCGACGAGGCCGAGGACCCGCTGCACCGGGCGGGCGTCCTTCTCCCGGGCCTCCTCGTTCAGGTTCAGCAGCATGATGACGAAGAGGAACAGGACGAGGATGGCGCCCGCGTACACGATCATGATGATCGCGGCGATGAAGGGCGCCGCCAGGAGGATCGCGAGGACCGTGATCCCGAAGAAGGTCACGACGAGCGAGAGGACGCTCCGGACCGGCGACGTCTCGACGATCATCGCGAGGGCGAAGGCGATGGCCAGCCCGGCCGCGAGCGCGAAGAGGACGAGGCCCCCCGTCATGCGGGCCCCTTCATCGCCACGACCCAGGCCACGGCGAGGAGGTTCAGGACCGACAGGGGCAGCAGGACCTTCCACCCCAGGCTCATCAGCTGGTCGTACCGGAAGCGGGGGAGGGTCCAGCGGACCCAGATGAAGACCGAGATGACCGCGAGCGTCTTGGCCCAGAAGACCACGATCGAGAGGACGCCGCCCCAGACGCCCGTGAAGGTCACGAAGGGGAGCGCCCAGCCGCCGAGGTAGAGCGTCACGATCATGGCCGAGGCGGCGATCATGTTCGCGTACTCGCTCATGAAGAACATGCCGAACTTGAAGGCGGAGTACTCCGTGTGGTACCCGGCCACGAGCTCGGCCTCGGCCTCGGGCAGGTCGAACGGAACCCGGTTCGTCTCGGCGAAGGCCGCGACGACGAAGACGACGAAGCCGACGAACTGCGGCACGCAGTTCCAGAGGTTCGCGACCTGCCAGTCGACGACGGCGGAGGGCTTGAGCGAGCCGGCGGTCACGAAGGTGGCGATCGCGGCGAGCCCCATGGAGAGCTCGTAGCTGATGACCTGCGCCGAGGAGCGCAGGCCCCCCAGGAGCGAGTACTTGTTGTTCGAGGCCCAGCCGGCCAGGACGAGGCCGTAGACCCCGACGGACGTCAGGGCGAGGACGTAGAGGATGCCGATGTTCACGTCCGCGATGACGAGCTTCACGTCGCGCCCGGCGACCGGGATCGACGAGCCGAAGGGGATCACGGCGAAGGTCGTCAGGGCGGGGACGAGGAGGATGGCGGGCGCCACCGTGTGGAGCAGCTTGTCCACGTAGAGGGGCGTCACGTCCTCCTTCAGGAACATCTTCAGGACGTCCGCCACGGCCTGGAAGAGGCCGAGGGGGCCGACCCGGTTCGGCCCCGGGCGGTCCTGGATCAGGCCGGCGCCGCGCCGCTCCATCCAGACGAGGTTCGGAAGGAGGGCGGCGAGCATGACGGCCCAGACGAGGGCGATCTTCGCGACGGCCGCGAGGAGGAAGAAGGTCATGCCGCTCATGGCTTCGCGTCCGGGGCGGCCACGGCGGGCCGCACGAAGACGTCTTCCTCCGGCCGGGTCTCGAGGCCGAGGACGTCGTAGGCCGAGGTGATCGAGGCCGAGGGCGGGTTCCCG
>DAOMFB010000115.1:0-8187 GCA_035429585.1 Thermoanaerobaculia bacterium | reverse complement strand
CGGGGACCTTCCGCGTCGGCCGCCGCCCCGACTCCTCTCCGGGACTCGCTCTCGTGACGCCGGTCGGGCCCTTCTCGGTGAAGGCCGGCGGGCTCCTCGCGGCCGTGACGGGCGACGGTCTCCGGGTCCGCAGCGGAGCGATCGTGGGCCGGACGGGGCATCCCGTCCTCGAGGCCGCTGCGCGCCTCGAGGGCCCGCTGGGCGGCCTCCTTCTGAAGGTCTCCGGTCCCGGAAGCGTCCTCCTCGCGGACGCGGGACGGATCCCGTTCCTCCGGACGCTGTCGCGGGAGTCGCTGACCGTCGAGCCGACGCGGCTCCTGGCGTTCGAGGAGACGCTGACCTACCGGGAAGACCCGGCCTTCGAGCGCCGCCGCGGCTTCGACCGTCCGTTCCTGAAGCTGACCGGGACGGGCGCGGTGGCTCTCTCGGGCCTCAGCGAGGCCGCGCGCTTCGAGGTCGAGTGGGGCCAGCCCCTGACGCTGGTCCACCGCGTCGTCGTCGCCTGGAGCGGCGAGCTCGTCCCGGAGCTCCTCGAGGCGCCGGAGGCGGGCGCCGGCTTCGAGGCGGGGCCGGTGATCCGGTTCGTGGGCGCGGGCTACGTATTGGCCGACGCTCGCTGAGCGGCCCCACCCTTCAGCGGATCTCGAATCTCGGCGTCGACAGGACGCCGTGCGGCGCGCCGAGGAGCCCCGACGCCTCGAGCGTCCGGAGCAGCGGCCGGAACTCCTCGATCGCCCGCGCGGCGGCGTCCGTGGAGGCGGCGTCGTCGTCCCCGCCGCCGAACCGGGCCATGAGGGCCTCGAAGGGGGCCTTCTTCCGGGGGAACTCGACGAGCTTCACGCTGTCGCCGGCCGGGATCTTCGCCAGCTCCTTCGCCGCGCGGACGGCGGCCGCGAGGCCGCCGAGCTCGTCCACGAGACCGCGCGCCTTCGCGTCCTCTCCGGTCCAGACGCGGCCCTTCGCGATCTCGAGCACCCGGTCCTTCGGCAGCTTCCGTCCGGCCGCCACCTTCGTCGTGAAGTCGTCGTAGATCCGGTCGAGCCACGCGTTGAAGCGGGCCCACTCGGCCTCCGAGAAGCTCCGGGACGTGTTCCAGAAATTGGCGTTCGCGCCGCTCTCCACCTGGTCGAACGTGACCCCGACCTTCTCCCACATCGCGGGGGTCACGAGCTTCCCGGCCAGGACGCCGATCGAGCCGGTGATCGTGGCCGGCTGGGCCACGATCCGGTCGGCGTTCATCGCGACGAAATAGCCGCCCGACGCCGCGACGTTACCCATCGAGACGACGACCGGCTTGCCCGCCTTCCTCGCCCGCGCCACCTCGCGCCAGATCGTGTCGGACGCCACGTAGGAGCCCCCGGGCGAGTCGACGCGGAAGACGATGGCCTTCACGTCGGCGTCCTTCGCGGCCTTGCGGAAGGCCGACGCCACGGTCTCCGAGCCCATCGTCCAGGAGCCGAGGACGGGGCTGTAGCCGCCGCGGCCGCGCGCCACGCCGCCGAGGCCGTAGATGAGGGCGATCGTGTGCTTCCCCTCGTCGTACGGCGAGCCGGCCGAATCCCGGTACTTCGGGAGGGCGAGGAAGTCGGCGTCGGCGCCGGCCCGCGCCTTCACCTTGTCGGCGACCTCGTCCCAGTAGCCGAGCCCGTCCACGAGCCGGGCCTCGCGGGCCTCGGTCCCGAGGACCGGTCCCCGGTCCACGATCTCCCGCACGCCCTCCTCGGAGAGGCGTCGTCCGGCGGCGATCCCCTTCATCATCTGGCCCCAGACGGAGTCGAGAAGGCGCTGCTCCGCCTCGCGGTACGCCGGCGTGAACTGCGTGTCGGTGAAGAGGTTCATCGCGTTCTTGAACTCGTGTCGCTGGCCGTATTCCGGCTTGACGCCGAGCTTGTCGAGCGTTCCCCGGACGAAGGGCGCCTCGAGAACGAGGCCGTTCAGGCCGACGTCGCCGGAAGGCTGCAGCCAGATCTCGTCGAAGGCCGTCGCGAGGTAGTAGGCGCCGTTCCCCGGGCCGAACTCGCCGAACGTCTCGGCGTAGGCGACGGCGAACTTCTTCTTCGCCCGGAAGGCGGCGACGGCGTCGCGGATCTCCTGGGACTGGGCGAGCCCGATGGGCGCGGCGCCGACGCGCGCCACGAGGCCGGCGACGCGGTCGTCGCTTCCGGCCCGCTCGAGGACCTCCGTGACGTCCCGCAGCGTGAGGGGCGCCTCGGTGCGCAGGGCGGCGAAGGGGTCCTCGGGCGCGGACTCGGGGATCGCGCGCTCCAGGTCGAGCCGGAGGACGGTCTTCCGGGGGACCCGGACGGAGGGGGTCGCGACGCCCCGGCTCAGGAGGTACGCGGCGCCGGCCGCGAGGACGAGGAGGACGGCGAGCAGGGCGAGGACGGTCTTCGTGGATCGCTTCATGACGGTGTCTCCGGGGCGACTCTACGCCACGCCCGTGCGCCCCGCTCCGGGGTCAGGGGGCGCCCCGGACCACGGCCGCCTCCGTCTCGTCGAGGAGCCGGGCGACGACCCGCTCGTCCTCGTGCTCGGCGTAGAGCCGGAGGACCGGCTCGGTCCCCGAGAGGCGGTGGAGGAGCCATCCCCGCTCTCCGAAGAGGAGCTTGATCCCGTCGAGCGTCTCGACGGCCGTGACCGGCTGCCCCGCCCGGGAGGCCGGCGGCGCGGCCGCGAGCCGCTCCACGAACGCGCGCAGGTGAAGCATCGGAAGGTGGACGTCCCGCCGGTCGTAGGCCAGCGCGCCGTAATCGCGCTCCTGGCGGGAGAGAAGCCCGGCGAAGGATCCGCCCCCGTGGGCCACGGCCTCGAGGACGAGGAGCGCCGAGAGGACCCCGTCGCGCTCGGGCAGGAAGAACGAGACGCCGAGCCCCCCCGATTCCTCGCCGCCGATCCCGGCCTCGCCCGCGAGCATCACCTCGGCGAGGTACTTGAAGCCGATCGGCGTGACCCGGACGGGGACGCCGAGCCTCGCGGCGACGCGGTCGACGAGGAGCGACGTCGAGAAGGTCCGGGCGATGCCGCCGCGGATGCGGCCGCGCGCGGCGAGACTCTCCGCGAGGAGCGCGAAGATCCGGTGCGGCGTGACGAAGCGGCCGCTCCCGTCGAGGACGCCGAGCCGGTCGCCGTCCCCGTCGCTCGCGAGGACGACGTCGAACGGCTCCCGTCGGAGCGCGTCGAGCGACGCGCCGAGGTTCCGGGGGATCGGCTCGGGGCTCACGCCGCCGAAGGTCGGGTCCGCGTCTCCGCGCAGGGTCGTCACGCGCGTCGCGTGGCCGTCGCCGACGATCTCCTCGAGGAGGGTGCCGGCCGCCCCGTGCATCGCGTCGAAGAGAACCCGGAGGCCGGCGCGGCGGATCGCGTCGAGGTCGACCCGCTCCGCGATCGCCTCCCGGTACGACGTCCGGAGATCGATCCGCTCCGCCGCGCCGCCGGGACGCTCGGGAAGGGGCCGGTCGGCGCACCGCGCGACGGCCTCGTAGGTCGCCGGCGTGGCGCTCCCGCCGAAGTGCGACTTGTACTTGACGCCGTTCCACTCCGCGGGGTTGTGGGAGGCGGTCACGGCGAGGCCGCCCTTGAGGCCGCGACTCCGGACGTGCCAGGAGGCACAGGGCGTCGGGACGGCGCGGTCCGTGAGGAGGACGCGGAAACCCCGGGCCGCGAGCCGGGCGGCGCTCTCGGCCGAGAGCTCCGCCGAGAGGAACCGCGTGTCGTGGACGAGAGGGAGCGTCCACGGGTCGCCGGGGTCCGCGTTCGCGGGATCGACGGTCCACGCCGCCATCGCGTCGACGACGCGGGCGACGGATTCGAAGGTCAGGTCGCGGGCGATCCGGCCCCGCCACCCGTCGGTCCCGAAGACGATCGGCGGATGCGACATGCGCGCGGCGATTGTCGGGGAGGGAACCCCGCCTGTAAAGGCGAGCGGCGCCCGGTCCGGCGATAGAATGCGTCCCGGTGTTCTCCGTCAACGTCCCCAACGCGCTGACACTCCTCCGGATCTTCCTCGTACCGCTCCTCGTGGTGATCCTCCTGACCCGGATGCCGGCGAAGGAGTACCTCGCCCTCCTGATCTTCCTTCTGGCCGCGCTGACCGACGCCCTCGACGGCTACTGGGCGCGGAAGTACAAGAAGGTGACGACCCTCGGGACGCTTCTCGATCCGATCGCGGACAAGCTCCTCGTCTCGGCGGCCCTCATCTCCCTCGTCGACCTCCAGGAGGCCGACGCGTGGGCGGTCTGCATCATCATCGGCCGGGAGTTCGCCGTCTCGGGGCTCCGGTCGATCGGCGCGACGCACGGGATCGTGATCCCCGCCTCCAAGCTGGGGAAGTGGAAGATGGCGACGCAGGTCGTCGGGATCTCCCTGATGATCCTCGGGGCGCGCCTCGACGACATCGGGCTCTGGCGGCGGACCGGGCGCGCGGCCCTCTACGTCATGACGGCCGTGACGCTCGTCTCCGGCTTCGACTACTTCCGCCGCTACCTGAGGGAGCTGCTGCTGCGTGAACGGGCCGCGGCGCCCGTTCCCCTAGCCCCCGCTCCGGCGAAAGACCGCCCGGAACACCGGCCGGCCTGACGCCGCGAACTTCAGCTCGTAGTTCGTCCCGCTCGACCAGGGGCCGGTCTCCGACTCGGACAGGCGCGCCAGGAGCGGCTCGGCGGCGAGGACCGACTCGATCTCCGCCCAGTAACCGGCGTGGTCCGACGCCACGCGAAGCAGCCCTCCCGGGACGAGGGCGCGGGCGGCCGCGGCCGCGAAGGGGGCCGTGAAGAGGCGGCGCTTGTGGTGGCGCTTCTTCGGCCATGGATCGGGAAAGTAGACGTGGAGGGCCGCGAGCGAGCCGGGCGGGACGCGGCGGAGGACGAACTCGCGCCCGTCGAGCGGCTCGACGCGGACGTTCGAGAGACCGCGGCGGGCCGCGCGGAGGCGGGCCAGCACGCAGTACTCCGCCTCGATCTCGAGGCCGAGCCAGTTGCGTCCCGGCTCGGCCGCCGCCGATCCGAGGAGGAACCGCCCCTTGCCCGTGCCGATCTCCATCTCGACCGGGGCGGCGCGGCCGAACAGGGCGGCGAAGTCGACCGGCCCGGCGTCCGGCGCCTCCCCCGGCAGGAAGATCCTCGGCGGAGGGATCCGGCCGGCCTCCCGCCCCGCGCCGCGCTCCCCGACCCCCACGCCGGCGCGCTTCAGCGCCCGGCGGACGTAGGGGCGCGCCATCAGCGGAGGGCCCGCGGGATCGGGACGACGCGGACGCCGACGTCTCCCGAGATGCGCGCCTGGCAGCCGAGCCGGACGCCGGGTCCCATGTCGTACGCGACCTCGTTCGGCTCGATGGGGGAGAGGTTCTCCGGGTTGACGACGCACTCCACGCGGCAGGTCGAACAGGTGCCGCCGCCGTTGCAGACGTGCCCGATCTCCACGCCGAGTTTCAGCGCCGCCTCGAGGACGGAGCACCCCGCCGGGACGCTTCCGCGACGGCCTTCGTTCAGGAAGACGATTCGGGGCATCGGCGGCCTCAGGCGGCGCCGGCGGTCCGGGTGATCCGGACCCGCTGGATCGCTCGGGCCGACGCGCGGTCCACGACGAACTCGAGCCCGGCCTCGACCCACCGGGCCCCCGGGCGCGGGATCCGCCCGAGACGCTCGAGCAGGAGGCCGGCGGTGGTGCCGGCCTCGGTCGGATCGAAGGAGACGCCGAAGTCCTGCTCGAGGGAGGAGATGGGGTAGGCGCCGTCCACGAGGAGCGACGAGCCGTCGCTCACCGCGGCGGCCACCGGCTCGTCGTACTCGTCGCGGATGTCGCCGACGATCTCCTCGATCAGGTCCTCGAGCGTAACGATCCCCGCCACGGCGCCGGCGTCGTCCACGACGACCGCCATGTGGAGCCGGCGCCGACGCATCTCGCGGAAGAGGTCCTCGGAGCGCTTCATCTCCGGGACGAGGACGGCCGGGCGGAGGCGCTTCGAGAGGTCGAAGGTCTTCTCCTCCTCGTCCGTGACGTCGAAGAGGTCCTTCACGTGGAGGATGCCGACGACGTCGTCGGGGCTCTCGCGCCAGACCGGGTAGCGGCTGTAGCGGTTCTCCCGGCAGACCGTCTCGATCTCGGCGAAGGACGAGCGGACCGGGATGGACACGACGCGCCCCCGCGGGATCATCACGTCGCGCGCCGGCCGGTCCCCGAACGTGAGGACGGCCTGCAGGATGGCCGACTCCTCGGGAGCGAGCGCCCCCTGCTGGCGCGAGAGGTTGATGACGCTCCGGACGTCGGCCTTCGTCAGGTCGGGCGCCGACCGCCGGACGGCACCGAAGAACTCGAGGAACGCGTTCGCCATCCGGGACAGGACGGCGGTCACCGGGGCGAAGAGGCGGACGAATAGGGCGACCGGCGCCGAGGCCGCGCCCGCGACGGCGGCGGGGTAGCGCGAGGCCAGCGTCTTCGGCGTCACCTCGGAGACGACGAGGAGGAGGACCGCGGTCACGACGGTGGCCACGACGACGCCCCACTGCTCGCCGAGGTGGGCGATGGCCAGTGCGGCGCCGAGCGTTCCGGCGGCCGTGTTGGCGAGGTTGTTTCCGATCAGGAGCGTGCCGATCGTCTGCGAGAGGTCTCCCCGGAGCCGCTCGAGCCGGACGGCGGCGGGCCGCCCCTCCTCCTTCATCCGGAGGACGTTCGCGTCCGAGACGGCCGTCAGGGCGGTCTCCGCGGCCGAGAAGAAGGCCGAGACGATGGCGCAGAGGCCGAAGAGGAGGATGAGGACGCCGTCGCTCACGGCACACCCACCGCCCATCCGTCGCCCGAGGGCTCGATCGGGACGGTGCGGAGGGTCTCGCCCTCGCAGGGCCCGGAGACGCAGCGCCCCGTGGGGAGCTCGAAGAGCGCCCCGTGGTTCTGGCAGACGAGGTGGCGCCCGTCGCGCGAGATCAGCTCGCCCGGTATCCGGTCGAGAGGTATCGGGACGTGCGGACAGAGGTTCTCGAAGGCGAGCGGTCGCGACGCGGTCGCGACGAGGAGGCCCTGCAGGAACGGGTATCCCGGAAGGCCCTGTTTCCGGAAGGACAGGACCCGCCCCGGCGCCAGGGCGTCCGAGCCCGGGATGAACGGGCTGCGCTCCCGCGCCTCCTCGAGGAGGGCGGGCGTCTCGGCTCCTTCGGTGTCGGGGAAGGGCTCCGTCCCCGGCGCGAGCCGATCGAGCGCGGCGCGGTCGGCCGGCGGCATGGCGAGGAGGCGCGCCTCCCCGGCCTCGCACCAGCGGACCGCCGCGGTCCCTTTCGGCCGGGGCTCTCCGAGGAGAGCCCGGACCCTGAAGAACAGGAGGACCACGTCGCCGTCGCGGCCGAAACCGTCCGGGACGAGCCCGGCGGGCTTCACGTCGAGCTCCTCGGCCCACTCGCGCTCGAGCGCCGCCTCCGGCGTCTCGCCCGCGTGGACCTTGCCGCCCGGGAACTCCCAGAGCCCGGGATAGCGGCCTCCCGGAAACCGCTGCGCGAGGAGCAGGCGGCCGCCGCGGACGAAGACGCCGGCGACGACGAGGAGCGGCCCGCTCACGCCGAGGCCTGCCGCCGGAGCGCCGCGCGGGCGTTCCGCGCCAGGCCCGCCCGCGTGGCGCGCCAGACCGCCGTGCCGAAGAATCGCCGCCGGAAGGCCTCCTCGGAGAGCCGGGCGGCGGCGGCCGGAGCGATCGACGCCTCGGGGCCCGACGCCGGGCCGCCCGGGTCCTGGTGGGCGTTCCACGGACAGACGTCCTGGCAGTCGTCGCACCCGAACAGGCGCCCCCCGAGGGCCGCTTCCTCCTCGGGCGTGAAGGGGCCCCGCTTCTCGATCGTCAGGTACGAGAGGCACTTCCGCGCGTCGAGCCGGCGCGGGCCGAGAAAGGCGCCGGTTGGACAGGCGTCGAGGCAGGCGGCGCAGCTCCCGCAGAGGTCGGCCTCCCCGTCCCGGGCGGCGGCCGTGGGCGCGAGGGCGGCGTCGGTCAGGAGCTCTCCGAGGACGACGTTCGAGCCGACGCCGGGGACGATCAGCATCCCGTTCTTTCCGATCCCGCCGAGGCCTGCGCGGACGGCCACGTCCCGCTCGAGGACCGGCGCCGTGTCGACGCAGACGCGGAAATGAGATCCCTTCGGCGCGAGGGGCCGGATCCGGTCGGCGACGTTCCGGAGGTGCCGACGGACCACGCGGTGGTAGTCCTCGCCC
>DAOMFB010000114.1:0-8202 GCA_035429585.1 Thermoanaerobaculia bacterium | reverse complement strand
CGGGGGCCGGCTTCCCGGAGCCGGCCGCCGGCGTCCGGACCGGCCCGCTCGAGGTCGAGCGCGTCGGCGGCGACCTCCGGATCTCGGCGCGGATCGAGCGGCCGGCGTAGGATCGGCGCCATGTTCACCGGCATCGTCGGCGCCCGGGCCTCCGTGACCGGCTTCTCGCGGCGGGGGGCCGGCGCCGTTCTCTCGGTGGAACGGCCGAAGGGGTGGGACGACCTGGCCGCCGGAGAGAGCCTCTCCGTCTCCGGCGTCTGCCTGACGCTCCTGCCGGGGGCGCCGCGCGAGGCGCTCCGCTTCGACCTGTCGCCCGAGACGCTGTCCCGATCGACCCTCGGGGCGCTGGCGGCCGGACGGCGGGTGAACGTCGAAAGGGCCCTCGCGGCCTCGGACCGGCTCGGCGGGCACGTCGTGGCGGGCCACGTCGACGCCACGGCCGCCGTCACCCGGATCGTCCCGTCGGCCGATTTCCGGACCGTCTCGTTCGCCCTCGACCCCTCCTGGTCCCGCTACGTCGTCGAGAAGGGCTCCATCGCGCTCGACGGCGTCTCGCTCACCGTGGCCGCCCTCCGGGACGGCGAATTCGACGTGGCCGTCATCCCCCATACCTGGGACGTGACGACCCTCTCCGAACGGTCGGTCGGCGACCTCGTGAACGTCGAGGTGGACGTCCTCGCGAAGTACGTCGAACGGATGCTCGAAGGCCGGCTCGCGGCCGTCCCGGCGGACGAGCGGCTCCGCCGGCTCCTCGCCGGCGGGTGAGATCCGGCGTCCTCCCGCCGGGCGCCACGGCGGCCCCGGGCGCCTACGTCCACGTTCCCTTCTGCGCCCACCGCTGTTCGTACTGCTCCTTCGTGGCGCTCGAAGGGACGGCCGAAGAGGGGGATTACTTCCACGGGCTGGAACGGGAGATCCGCTCGAGGGGGGCCGGGGCGTCGGGCCTCCTTCGGAACCTCGACTCGGTCTACTTCGGGGGAGGCACGCCGTCCTTCGTCGACGCCGTCCGGCTCCGTGGCGCGCTCGGGGCGCTCGAAGAGTCGTTCGGCCTCTCTTCGGGCGCCGAGATCACGGCCGAAGCCAATCCGGACGACCTCGACGCCGCGAAGCTGGCGGCGCTCGGGGAGGTCGGGATCAACCGCCTGTCCGTCGGCGTCCAGTCTCTCGCCGACGCCGAGCTCGTGTTCCTCGAGCGCCGGCACGACGCCGCTTCGGCCCGGCGGGCCGTAGGGGACGCCGTGTCGACGTTCGGAAACGTCTCGGCCGACCTGATGATCGGCATCCCCGGCCAGACGCGCGCGACGCTTCGCGCGAGCCTCGACGGGCTCCTGGAGGCCGGCGTGTCGCACCTCTCGGCCTACCTCCTCGAGATCGAGAAAGCTCCGAAGCTCGTCGCACTGAAGGGAAGCCGGCCGGACCTGTTCGCGGACGACGACGAGATGGCCGACCGCTGGCTGGAGCTGGACGAACGGCTGGACGCGGCGGGCCTCTTGCGCTACGAGATCTCGAACTGGGCGCGCCCCGGCTTCGAGAGCCGCCACAACCTGAAGTACTGGACTCTCGCCCCCGTCCTCGGGTTCGGTGTCGCGGCGCACTCGTTCGACGGCAGAAGGCGATCGGCCAATTCGGGATCGCTCACGGAATACCTTCGCCGCACGCGCGAGGGCCTGTCGCCGGTCGTGACGTCCGGGGAGAACGGCGGGGGTCTTCCGGGACGGAAAGAGGGTGTGATGCTCGGCCTTCGCCTGGCCAGGGGCGTCCCCTCGTCCTCATTCGAAGAAGTCCGGTGCTCGTTGCCGGCCGCGGAGGCCTCCCGGATCGGAGATGTCTTCGAAGCGGGTCTTCTGGAGGTCACCGGCGAAGGGGAGACGCGCCGCGTCCGCCTGACGCGGCGCGGGGTGCTCCTCTCGAACGAGGTCTTTTCCCTCTTCCTCTAGGCGGCGGAGCCCGGCGCGCCGTTCCGGCGCCTGAAGACGAAGAACGCCGGGACGCCGAGGGCGACGATGGCGAGGCCGGGGACCGTGTAGGCGGGCTTGTAGATCGCCAGCGCCACGGAGACGTAGGCGGTCGCGGCCACGTAGAGGACGGGGACGATCCGCTCGGCGGCCGTCCGCGCCTCGAGGGCGGGAACGGTCCGGGCAAGCCGCCAGCGGCCCACGATCGTCGCGATGTAGAAGACGAGGACCGTCGTGATGACGTAGTCCAGAAAGTCGCCGTACTTCCCCGACAGGCAGAGAAGGGAGGCCCAGACCCCCTGGGCCACGAGGGCCGCGACCGGGATCTGTGTCTTCGGCGACACTTCGCCGAAGACGGGGAAGAAGAGGCGGTCCCGGGACATGGCGTAGAGGACGCGGGCCCCGGAGAGGATCAGGCCGTTCAGGCAGCCGAAGGTCGAGACGAGGATGACGATCGCCATGACCATCGACGCGAGGCCGGCCTCGGAGCCTCCCGCGGCGGCGGCGATCGACGCCGTCGCCACCCGGTCCTCCGGCGCCCCGGCGATGGCCCCGAGCGGAAGGGCGTTCAGATATCCAACGTTGGTGAGGGCGTAGAGGACCGTGACGAGCCCCGTCCCGTAGACGAGCGCCTTGGGCACGTTGTGCTCGGCGTCGCGGACTTCCTCGCCGAGAAACGTCACGTTGTTCCAGGAGTCGGCCGCGAAGAGGGAGCCGACCGTGGCGACGGCAAAGGCCCAGACGAGGGGGATCGCGAGATCCCGGGCGGCCGGAAGCGCCCAGGAGACCGACGGCAGACGGTTCCCGGCGAGGAAGCAGAACCCCATCAGGCCGAGGAGCGAAAGGACCTTTGCGGTCGTGAAGACGTTCTGGAGGGTCGCGACCTTCCTCACGCTCGTGGTGTTCCACCAGGTCAGGAAGGCGATGAGGGCGATGGCGACGAGCTCGACGGGGGAGAGGCGAAGGAATTTCGCCTGGAAGAAGACGTGCTTCGACGAAACCGCCGGCAGGAGGACGCCGAGGTACTTGGCGAAGGCGACCCCGACGGCGGCGAGGGTTCCGGTCTGGATGACGAGGAGCATCGCCCAGCCGTAGAGGAATCCCCCGAGGTCTCCCCACGCCTCGCGGAGGAAGACGTACTGGCCCCCGGCTTTCGGGAAGACCATCGCCAGCTTTCCGTAGCTCCAGGCCCCCGCGACGGTGACGAGGGCCGTGAAGACCCAGACGAGGAGGAGGAGCGAGGCGCTCTGGACCTGGCGGGAGATGTCCGCCGAGACGATGAAGATCCCGGAGCCGATCATGGAGCCCGCGACGATCGTCGTGGCGTCCAAAAGCCCGAGCCGCCGCGGGAGGACCCGCGGCGGTGCGAGCTTCGGATGAGTCACGGACCCCATGAACGACGGGTCAGGCGGCGACGCCCTTCTCGATCCTCATCAAGTAGAACGAACGGTAGACGAAGACGAGCGACACGGCGAAGAAGAGGGCCGCGAGGACCGCGCTCGTCCCGCGCGGGAGCTCGACGGCGAGCTCGACGGCCAGGAGGCCGAAGAGCGTCGTGAACTTGATGACCGGGTTCATGGCCACCGAGGAGGTGTCCTTGAAGGGGTCGCCGACCGTGTCGCCGACGACGGTCGCCGCGTGCAGATCGGAGCCCTTCTCCTTGAGCTCCACCTCGACGAGCTTCTTCGCGTTGTCCCAGGCGCCGCCGGCGTTCGCCATGAAGATGGCCTGGAAGAGGCCGAAGATGGCGATCGAGATGAGGTAGCCGATGAAGAAGAACGGCTCGAGGCAGGCGAAGGCGAGCGTGGAGAAGAAGACCGTCAGGAAGATGTTGAACATCCCCTTCTGCGCGTACTCGGTGCAGATCTCGACGACCTTCTTCGAGTCCTCGACCGAGGCCTTGTCGGACGAGTCGTCGAGCTTGATGTTCCTCTTGATGAACTCCACGGCGCGGTAGGCGCCGGTGGAGACGGCCTGCGTGGAGGCGCCCGTGAACCAGTAGATGACCGCGCCCCCCACGATGAGGCCGAGGAAGAACGGGGAGTGGAGGAGCGACAGCTTGTCGATGTTGATCGAGAGGCCGTTCGTCAAAAGGACGATGATGGAGAAGATCATCGTCGTCGCGCCGACGACGGCCGTTCCGATGAGCACGGGCTTGGCGGTCGCCTTGAAGGTGTTGCCGGCGCCGTCGTTCTCCTCGAGGAACTCCTTGCCCTTCTCAAAGTCGGGCTCGAAGCCGAACTCCTGCTTGACCTCGGCCTTGATGTTGGGCAGCGTCTCGATCGAGAGGTCCAAGCCGAAGTCCTTCTGTCCCTCCTGCTTTATGCCGGAGATCCCCTCGATGACGGACAGCTCGTAGACCGACTGGGCGTTGTCGGTGACGGGTCCGTACGAGTCGACGGCGATCGTGACGGGCCCCATGCCGAGGAACCCGAACGCCACGAGGCCGAACGCGAAGACGGCGTAGGTCTTGTCGAGCATGATCCCGCCGGGGAAGCCCAGGGACGTCGAGTAGGCGATCGACATCAGGGAGACGATCGCGAGGCCCATCCAGTAGGCGCTGAAGTTGCCCGCCGTCAGGCCGGCGAGGACGTTCAGCGAGGCGCCGCCCTCGCGCGAGGCCGTCACGACCTCGCGGACGTGGCGCGACTCGGTCGACGTGAAGACCTTGACCAGTTCCGGAATGATGGCGCCGGCGAGCGTCCCGCAGGTGATGATGAGGGCGAGCTTCCACCAGAGCGTCCCGTCGCCGAGGTCCGGGATCAGGACGTTCGAGACGACGAAGGTCAGGACGACCGACACGATCGAGGTGATCCAGACGAGGGAGGTCAGGGGGGCCTCGAAGCTCATCTTGTCGGCGTTCCCGTAGCGCGCCTTCGCCACGGCCTCGTTGATCCAGTACGACCCGACGCTGGCGACGATCATCATGATGCGCATGACGAAGATCCAGACGAGGAGCTTGACCTGGACGTCGGGCTTCGGCACGGCGAGGAGGATGAAGGAGATGAGCGCGACGCCCGTGACGCCGTAGGTCTCGAAGCCGTCGGCCGTCGGCCCGACGGAGTCGCCCGCGTTGTCGCCCGTGCAGTCCGCGATGACGCCGGGGTTCCGCGCGTCGTCCTCCTTGATCTTGAAGACGATCTTCATCAGGTCCGAGCCGATGTCGGCGATCTTCGTGAAGATGCCGCCGGCGATCCGGAGGGCCGAGGCGCCGAGCGACTCGCCGATCGCGAAGCCGATGAAGCAGGGGCCGGCGAGGCTCGCCGGGATGAAGAGGAGGATGGCGAGCATCAGGATCAGCTCGGTCGAGATGAGCATCGTCCCGATCGACATGCCGGCGGCGAGGGGGATCGCATAGAGGGGGAAGGGCTTGCCCCGGAGGCTGGCGAAGGCCGTCCGGGAGTTCGCGTACGTGTTGATCCGGATGCCGAACCAGGCCACGCCGTAGCTCCCGGCGATCCCGACGACGCTCGCGATCAGGATGACGACGACCTTGTAGAGCTCCATGTGGCGGAGGACGCCGTAGTAGACCGCGATGATCGTGCCGATGAAGACCTCGAGAATGAGGAGGAACTTGCCCTGCGTGACCAGGTAGGTCTTGCAGGTCTCGTAGATCAGCTCCGAGACGTCGAGCATGGACTTGTGGACCGGCAGGTTCTTCAGCGTGACCGACTTCGCGAGCCCGAAGGCGAGGCCGAAGAGGCAGACGAGGATGCCGAAGGAGAGGAGCGTCCGGCCGGACATCCCGAGGAACATCACGGAGCCGAGATCGGGCAGCACGAGCTGCGATTCGTCGGCCAGCGCCGGCGCTGCGAGGAGGAGCAGCAGGGCGGCCGGGAGGGTCCGGAGAGGGCGGAGCGCCGGGAGGCGGCGCAGGGAGGGCGGTAGGTTCATGGTGCGGCGTCCTTTCCAGCCTTACGTCTCTGGGGCGAGACGGAATTCCACGGGGTTCGTGGCGCTGTTTATACAGCAAACGTCCCCGGCTGTGGGGCCGGGGACGCTCGGGAGAACGCGCGGGTCGGACCCGGCCCGGACGGCCGGGGAGGACGGTCTACTGGGGGCTCACCCAGTCCATGACGATACCGATGTTCTTGGCGCCGTTGTTCCGGACGATGTCCATGACCTTCATGGCGTCGCCGTAGTTCGCCGTGTCCTCGGCGGAGAAGAAGACGACCTTGTTGCCCCGGTTCTTCAGGAGCTCCTGGAGGCGGATGGCCAGGTTCCCGGGCTCGACCCGCTCCTTGTTCAGGAAGATCTCCTTGCGGGCGGTCAGCGAGACGATGAGCTGGTCCGAGGAGCTCGGCGGCGGCGTGTTCATCTCCGCCTTCGGGGGGACCTGGACGTCGTAGCCGCGCTGCATGAGCGGCTGGATCACCATGAAGATGATCAGGAGGACGAGGACGACGTCCACGAGGGGCGTGACGTTGATTTCCGACTTCGGACCGCTGCTGGTTCCGCCCGTTCCCATGCCCATGACTCAAGTCTCCCTTACTTGTCGTCGCCCTTTTTCTCGGTGATGAGGGCGACCTTCTCGAAGCCGCCCTCCTTGACCATCTTCATCACGTTCCGGACGTCGCCGTAGCTCAGCCGGCTGTCGGCCTTGATCAGGATGTCCTTGCTCGAGGCGCGCTCCCCGAGCTCCTTCATCTTGGCGAGGAATTCCTTGTCGGGAAACCACTTCGTGTCGATGAAGATGGTCTTGTCGGCCTGGACGGAGATCAGGAACTCGTTCTGCGACTCCGGCTTCTTCCCCGGGTTGTCGGTCTGCGGAAGGAGAACCGGGCGTCCCTTCTGCAGCATCGGGGTGACGACCATGAAGATGATGAGAAGGACGAGACAGACGTCGACGAGCGGCGTGACGTTGATCTCGCTCTTGACATCCTGGCGGCCGCCGTAGCTTTCCATTCCCATAGCCGGATCTCCTTCTGCCGGGGGGACGCTTCCCCCCGGATCCCCGTCAAGCCGCCTTCGCCGCCTGCCGCTTCAGGAAGTAGTCGACGAGCTCCGAGGAGGAGTTCGACATCTCGACCTGGAAGCGCTCGATCTTGTTCAGGAAGTAGTTGTAGAACCAGACGGCCGGAATGGCGACGCCGAGGCCCGCGGCGGTTCCGTAGAGGGCTTCCGCGATGCCGGCGGAGACCGCGCCGAGGCCGCCGGTGCCCGTAGCCGCCATGCCCGCGAAGGAGCGGATGATGCCGATGACGGTCGCGAAGAGGCCGATGAACGGCGCCGTCGTCGCGATCGTCGCGAGGCCGCCGAGGCCCTTCTTCATGTCGGCCGTCGTCATGAGGGAGGAGCGCTCGATCGCCCGCTCGGCGGCGGCGACCGTGTCGTGGCCGACGACGGTGCCGTGCTCGCCGTAGTTGAACTCGAGGAGTCCGGCGGAGCACACCTTCGCCACGTGGCTGTCCTTGTACTTCTTGGCGAGATCGATCCCCTCGCGGATCTTGTCCTGCTTGAGGAGCTGGCCGATCTCGAGGGCGAACTTCACCGACTGCTTGCGGGCCTTGTTGAAGGTGAGCAGGCGCTCGATGAAGACGGCGACGGAGTAGATCGAGAGAAAGATCAGGAGGGCCATGATCCCCTTGACGAGGGGACTCATCTGCGCCCAAATGTGAGCCCAATCCATCGACATAGCTAAACGTCCTCCTTTTTCCTTAAGCCAAGAGCTTTTTCAGTCTGCGATTCATTGGAGAGCAGCCGGCGCCTCAGTTGAGGGTGAAGGTGACGGTCACCGTCAGGTAGACCGGAACCGCGCGCCCGTTGAAGGTGGCCGGCTTGTACTTCCACTGCTGGACCGCCCGCATGGCGGCATTGTCGAGAAGCGGGTTGATGCCTCGGAGCACGCGGACGTCCGCGACGTCTCCCGTCTTGGTGATGATCGCTTCGAGGATGACGACGCCCTGCATCCGGGCCTTGCGTGCGGCCTCCGGATACTGCGGCTTGACGCGCGAGATCTCGATCGGCTCCTTGACCTCGCCGCCGATCCGCATCGGCTCCTCGGCGCCGGGGACGCCGCCCAGGACGCTGCCCGGCACGCCGCCCAGGACGCCGCCCATGACGCCGCCCGGGACGCCGCCCTCGACGCCGCCCTCGACGCCCTCACCGCCTCCCGTGTCGGCCGACGGCTTGGGGAGGGCGTCCGGGATCACCACCGGGGCCACCATCTGGTTCGACTGGGGCTGCTCCACCTTCGGCTGCGCCTTCGGCTCCGCGGCCAAGACCGTGCCGCTCGCGAGCGCGAGTG
>DAOMFB010000113.1:0-8214 GCA_035429585.1 Thermoanaerobaculia bacterium | reverse complement strand
GGCGCGGGAGCCGCCGGAAGGGCCGCGGCCGCGACGGGCGCCACTGCCGGAGCGGCGGCCGGGGCCGGCGCCGCAGCCACGGCCGGCTTCGCCGCCTCCTTCCGGGCCGCGACGGCGTTGACGGCGGTGACGATCTTGCCGGTGGAGGCCGCCGTCATGTCGAAGAACGGCTTCGGGTAGAGGCCGATCCAGAAGCAGCAGACGATGAGCGGCGCGATCGTCAGGATCTCGCGGACGTTCACGTCCTCGAGCCCCTTGTTCTCGTCGTTCTTCATCTCCCCGAAGAAGACGCGCTGGTAGAGCCAGAGCATGTAGGCCGCGCCGAGGACGATGCCGAGCGCGCCGACGGCGGCCCAGCGCCAGTTCGTCAGGAAGGCGCCCTGCAGGATCGTGAACTCGCCGATGAAGCCGTTGAGCGTCGGCAGCCCGATCGACGCGAGCAGGATGATCATGAAGAGCGTCGCGTAGACCGGCATGACGCCCGAGAGGCCGCCGTACTCCGCGATCATGCGGGTGTGGCGCCGCTCGTAGACGATCCCGACGAGAAGGAAGAGGCCCCCGGTCGAGAGGCCGTGGTTGATCGACTGGAGCATGCCCCCCTGGAGCCCGGCGTGGTTCAGGGCGAAGAAGCCGAGCATGCAGTAGCCGAGGTGCGCCACCGACGAGTAGGCGACCAGCTTCTTCATGTCGGGCTGGACCATGGCCACGAGCGAGCCGTACACGATGCCGATCAGGGCGAGGCCCACGACGGCCGCCTGCACCCATCCCACCTGGGAGGCCTCCGGGCAGATCGGGAGCGAGAAGCGGAGGAAGCCGTACGTCCCCATCTTCAGGAGGACGCCCGCCAGGATGACCGAGCCGGCCGTGGGCGCCTCGACGTGGGCGTCCGGGAGCCAGGTGTGGAACGGGAACATCGGCACCTTGATCGCGAAGCCGAGGAAGAACGCCCAGAAGAGCCAGATCTGGAGGTCTCCCGGGATCTGCGCCGCGATGGCGTGGTAGTGGAGGATGTCGAAGCTCGGCGCGTTCCCGAGGCCCTTCCACCAGAGGAAGCCGGTCGTGTTGAAGAAGTAGAGGGCGATGATCGCCAGCAGCATGACGACCGAGCCGACGAGGGTGTAGAGGAAGAACTTGATGGCGGCGTAGAGCTTCCGCGGTCCGCCCCAGACGCCGATCAGGAAGTACATCGGGACGAGCATCACTTCCCAGAAGACGTAGAAGAGGAAGAAGTCGAGCGCGCAGAAGACGCCGACCATGCCCGCCTCGAGCAGGAGGAGGAACGCGTAGTACTCCTTCTCCCGCTTCGTGATGGCCGTGAAGCTCGAGTAGACCGAGATGAAGGTCAGGAGCGTCGTCAAGAGGATCAGGAGCGCCGCGATGCCGTCCACCCCGAGGGAGTAGCGCGCCCCGAGCGACGGGATCCAGGGAAGGTCTTCGCGGAAGAAGAAGTCGCCCGACTTCCGGAACCCCTCCTCGGCCCAGAGCGGAAGGGACAGGACGAACTCGGCCCCCGAGATCGCCGTCGTCGCGTACATGATCGCCTTCGCCTTCTCCCGCGGGAAGAAGAGGAGCACGAGGGCCCCGGCGATCGGCAGGAAGATCAGGATCGTGAGGAGTCCGTTCATGCCGCGTCCTTGCTCATCTCAGGATGATCCAGAGGCAGACGGCGCCGAAGACGCCGACGGCCATCGTGAGCGCGTAGTTTTCCGTCCGGCCCGTCTGGAGGCGCCGGTACCCCCGCCACGCCGACTGCAGGGTGTCCGCGACGCCGTTCACGGCGCCGTCCACGAACGTGAGGTCGAACCAGGAGGAGACCTTCGAGACGGCGATCGTCAGCCAGCTCGTCCCGTTGACGCCGACGCCGTCCACGACGCGGGCGTCCACCTCCCAGAGGAAGCGGCCGAAGCTCTTGCCGAGGCCCTCCACGAAGACCTTCTCGTAGAACTCGTCGACGTAGTACTTGTTCCGTACCCAGCGGTAGAGCCGCGGCAGCGCCGTGACGACCGCCTCCGGGACGGCGAACGGGTACGGCCCGCTGAAGAAGCGCCAGGCGAGGACGATCCCGGTCAAGGCGATCAGGACCGACGCGCCCATCAGGCCCCACTCCGTCCCGAGGGAGAGGTGGTGCGGATGGGGGGTCCAGTCGGGCGGGAGCGTCGGGAGCATCGGGTGGAGGAACCGGTCGAAAGCGTGCTCGCCGCCGAGGAGGAAGGCCGGCACGCCGAACCACCCGACGAGGAGCGATCCGAGCGCGAGGATCCAGAGCGGGATCGTCATGGAGGGCGGCGACTCGTGGACGTGGTGGAGCTGCTCCTGCGTCCCGCGGAAGGTGCCGTAGAAGGTCATCCGGACCAGCCGGAACATGTAGAAGGCCGTCATGCCGGCCGTCAGGACGCCGAAGAGCCAGAGGACCGGGTGCCCGGCCGCGAAGGTCTCGCCGAGGATCTGGTCCTTCGAGAAGAAGCCGGCGAGCCCCGGGACCCCCGCGATCGCCAGCGTCGCGACGAACATCGTGACGAAGGTGTGCGGGATGAGCTTCCTGAGGCCGCCCATCTTCGTCATCTCCTGCTCGCCCGAGAGCGCGTGGATGACGGAGCCGGAGCCGAGGAAGAGGCAGGCCTTGAAGAAGGCGTGCGTGAAGACGTGGAAGATCCCCCCCGTGAAGGCGAGAACGCCGCAGGCGAGGAACATGTAGCCGAGCTGCGAGACCGTCGAGTAGGCGAGGACCTTCTTGATGTCGGTCTGCGCGAGGCCGATCGTGGCGGCGACGAAGGCGGTCGCGCAGCCGACGACGGCAACGACGTAGGCCGCGTCGTGCGTCAGGAGCCCCCAGAACGTCGCCCCCTCGCCGAGCGTCTTCACCGCCCACTCGTGCGAGATCCGGTAGAAGACGTTGCACCGCGCCACCATGTAGACGCCCGCCGTGACCATGGTCGCCGCGTGGATGAGGGCGGAAACGGGGGTCGGGCCGGCCATGGCGTCGGGGAGCCAGACGTAGAGGGGGATCTGGGCGCTCTTGCCGCAGGCGCCGATGAAGAGCGCGATCGCGACCGCCGTCATCAGCCCGCCGGCGGCGTAGGGGGCCGGGTTCTTCGACGCCGCGTCGAACATGGCGCCGAAGTCCGTCGTCCCGAAGAGCGCCGCGCAGCCGAAGATGCCGAGCATGAAGCCGAAGTCGCCGATCCGGTTCACCACGAACGCCTTCTTCCCGGCGTCGGCGGCGAAGTCCTTGTCCCAGAAGTAGCCGATGAGGAGGTACGAGCAGAGGCCAACCCCCTCCCACCCGACGAAGAGGATCGGGAGGTTCGCGCCGAGGACGAGCGTCAGCATCGCGAACATGAAGAGGTTCAGGTAGGCGAAGTAGCGCCCGTAGCCCGGGTCGTGCCCCATGTAGCCGACGGAGTAGACGTGGATGAGCGTCCCGACGAAGGTGACGAAGAAGAGCATGAGCGCCGACAGGGCGTCGATCCGCAGCGCCACGTCGATGGAGAGCGCCTGGGGGCCGAACCAGGTCGGGTTCGTCCCCATCGGCACCCAGTTCCAGAGCGTCGCCACGAGCCCTTCGTGCCCGTGCGTCTCGCCCCACCAGGAGCCGATCGCGAGGAGCGCGAAGAGGAGGGAGAGCCCGCAGGAGACCGGCCCGACGAGCGAGTGGAGGGCGGCGAAGGGGATCGCCTCGTGTCCGCCGTGCCCGTGCCCGCCGTGGCCGTGGCCCGCCTGGGCCGCGGTGTGCGCCGCGTGGGCGGCGGCACCGTGGGCGTGGCCGTCCGCGGCGTCGCCGCCGTGCCCGCCCGCGCCGTTCGGCCCCTTCTGGGAGTCCTTCCCGCCGAGCTTCGAGTGCGAGATCAGGTAGAAGAACCCGTTGACGAGGAACCCCGCGAGGGGGAAGAGCGGGATCCAGGGGAGGAGCGAGGTGGCGCGCATCAGCCCGTCATCCCTTCATCTCGGCCGCGTCGTCGAGGTTCACGGAGCCCTTGAGCCGGTAGAGCGAGATCAGGATCGCCAGGCCGATGGCCGCCTCCCCGGCCGCCACCGCGATGACGAACACCGTGAAGATCTGGCCGTTCAGGTCCCCGAGCTGCCGGGAGAACGCGACGAGGTTGAGGTTCACGGCGTTCAGCATCAGCTCGATCGACATGAGCACCGTGAGGAGGTTCCGGCGGACGAGGACGCCGACGACCCCGAGGACGAACAGGAGGAAGGAGAGGGCGAGGTAGTGCGTCAGGGGGACCATCAGTCCACCTTCTCCATCGTCCGCTTGCCGAGGACGACGGCGCCGATCATCGCGACGAGGAGGAAGACCGACGCGACCTCGAACGGCAGGAAGTACTCGCGGTAGAGGGCCCAGCCGACGGCCTGGCTGTTCCCGGCCACCCGCACCCCGGCGGCCGCGACGGTCGCCAGGTTCGCCGGGTCGGCGGCGACCGACGCCAGCTTCTTCGCCTCCCCGACCAGCAGCCCGCCGACGATCGCGTAGAAGACCAGGCCGAAGAGCACGGCCACGGCGGCCTGCCGGTGGAGGAACGACTCCGTCGCCTGCCGCCGGACGTTGACGAGCATGATCGTGAAGAGGAAGAGGACCATGATGCCGCCGGCGTAGACGAGGATCTGCACGGCGGCCAGGAACTCGGCGCTGGCCAGGACGAAGAGCCCCGCCACGCCGACGAACGACAGGAGGAGGAAGAGGGCCGAGTGGACCGGCTGCCTCATCACGATGACGCCGACGGCGCCGATCACGACGACGGCCGCCAGGACCCAGAAGAGGAAGAGGGCGGGCGTCACGGCTTCTTCTCCTCTTTGTCCGCAACGGGCTCGCCCGGGGCGGGCGGGATCGCGACGCCCTTGCGGACGTCCCACTCGGTCAGCTTCACGATGTCGAGGTAGAGCTCCTCGTTCCGCTCGTAGGCGCCGAGCTCGTAGCTCTTCGTCTTCAGCCAGATCGATTTCGGATTCGTGGGGCAGGCGTCCTCGCAAAGGCCGCAGAACATGCAGCGCTTCAGGTCGAGGTCGAAGCGGTCGAGGACCTTCTCCGCCTTCCCTTCCGGGTTCTTCTCGTTGTGCCAGTCGATGTAGATGATGTTGATGGGGCACTCGATCGCGCAGAGCGTGCACTTGATGCAGCGCTCCTCGTCGAGCTTGAACATCCCGCGGAAGCGGTCGCTCGGCTCCCGGCGCGCCTCCGGGTAGGGAACGGTGTCCTTTTTCCGCCACCAGTGGCGGCCGGTGATCTTCAGCCCCGTGAAGATGTCGAAGAGGAGGATCCGGTCGAGCCAGCTCATCGCGCCACCCCCGCGGCGAGGACCGTCCGGCGGGGCGTCTCGACCTTCCGGACGACGAGGAAGCCGGCCACGAGCGCCACCCAGAGGACCGCCGAGAGGACCTTGAGCCCGGGCAGGCCCCAGAGGGCCGCGAGCGCGACGAGGAGCACGTTCCCGATCGAGATCGGGATCAGGACCTTCCAGCCCAGGGCCATCAGCTGGTCGAAGCGGTAGCGCGGGAACGTGCCCCGGAACCAGATGTAGACGAAGAGGAAGACCGAGACCTTCAGGAGGAACCAGACCAGCGGCGGGACGAGGTCGAGGAACGACAGCCAGCCGACGTTCGGGAAGGGGCGGAGCCAGCCGCCGAAGAAGAGCGTCGTGGCGACCGCCGAGATCGTGATCATGTTGGCGTACTCGGAGAGGAAGAAGACGGCCCACCGGAAGCCCGAGTACTCGGTGTGGAAGCCGGCGACGAGCTCGCTCTCGGCCTCCGGGAGGTCGAAGGGGATCCGGTTCGTCTCGGCCACGCCGGAGACGAAGTAGAGGAAGAAGGCGACGACGCCCGGGAAGATGAACCAGAGGCCGGCGTCCCGCTGCGCCTCGACGATCCCGACGAGCGAGAGGGACTTCGACATCAGGATCGCCGCCACGAGGGCGAAGCCCATCGGCACTTCGTAGCTGATCAGCTGGGCCGCCGAGCGGAGGCCGCCCATGAGCGCGTACTTCGAGTTCGACGCCCAGCCGCCCAGGATGATCCCGTAGACGCCGATGGAGGTGATGGCGACGAGCAGCAGGAGGCCGACGTTGACGTCGGTTCCGTAGAGGCCGGTACGGATCGCGCCGAGGCCGGGGACGTTCCAGGTCGTCTCGGGCCCCCACGGGATGAAGGCGTAGACCGTCAGGGCCGGCATCATGACGAGGAGGGGCGCCAGGAAGTGGATCCCCTGCTCGGCGCCGGCCGGGACGACGTCCTCCTTGAAGATCAGCTTGACGACGTCGGCGACCCACTGGAGGACCCCGTTCCAGCCGACGCGGTTCGGGCCCTGCCGCACCTGGAGGCGGGCCAGGACCCGCCGCTCGATCAGCGTCAGGATCCCCGCCACGGTCGCCACGACGAGGACCGCGACGACCGCCTTCACCGACGGGATGACGACGTTGTAGAGGAGGGCCTCGTTCATCAGCGGTCCACCTCGCCGAGGACGATGTCGATGGTCCCGATGATGGCGACGAGGTCGGCCACGAGGTGCCCCTTCGCCATCTCCGGAAGCGCCTGCAGGTTGATGAAGGAGGGAGGCCGGACGCGGAGCCGGTACGGCTTGTTGCTCCCGTTCGAGACGAGGTAGAAGCCGAGCTCCCCCTTCGGCGCCTCGACGGCCGCGTAGACGTCGCCCGCCACCGGCTTGATGACGCGGGGCGTCTTCCCGCGGATCTCTCCCTCGGGGTTCTTCAGGAGCCAGTCGCAGCACTGCAGGACGATCCGCCGGCTCTGGCGGAGCTCGGCCACGCGGACGAGGTACCGGTCGTACGTGTCGGCGTTCGGGTAGACCGGGATCTCGAAGTCCAGCTCCGGGTAGCACTCGTACGGGATCGCCCGCCGGATGTCCCACTTCACCCCGGCGCCGCGGAGCGGAGGCCCCGTGACGCCCCACTCGATGCACTGCGCGCCGGTCAGGATGCCGATGCCGATCGTCCGCTGCTTCCAGATCCGGTTCTCCGTCAGGAGGTCCTCGTACTCGTCGATGTTCTTGTCGAAGACCTCGGTGAAGGCCCGGACGCGCTCGACCCAGCCGGGCGGCAGCTCCTCGAGGAGCCCGCCGATCCGCATGCAGTTGAGGGTCAGGCGGGCGCCACAGTAGTCCTCGAAGAGGTCGAGGATGACTTCCCGCTCGCGGAACGTGTAGAAGAACGGCGTGATCGCTCCGAGATCGATCGCCGCGGTCGCCAGCCAGAGAAGGTGCGACGAGATCCGCTGCAGCTCGTCGAGGAGGACGCGGATGTACTGCGCCTTCTTCGGCACCTCGAGGCCGAGGAGCTTCTCGACCGCGAGGCAGTAGGCGTGGTTGTTGGTCGCCGCCGCCACGTAGTCCATCCGGTCCGTGTGCGGGATGACCATCGGGTACGTCTCGGTCTCGAAGAGCTTCTCCGTCCCGCGGTGGAGGTAGCCGATGTCGGGGCGGGCCGAGACGATCCGCTCGCCGTCGACCTTCAGGACGAGGCGGAGGACGCCGTGGGTGGAGGGGTGCTGGGGCCCGAAGTTCAGCTCCATCTCGCGGAGGCCGAGCATCGGCTCGCCCGAATCGGGGACGCTGGCGGCGGTTCCGGCGCGTTCGTCGCTCACGACAAGACCTTCTTGTTGGAGTCCTTGCCCGACGGGCCGCCGCCCTCCGGGTACTGGTCCGGGTAGATCGCCGCGCCGGTGTCCACTCCTTCTATGGGGAAGTCCTTCCGAAGCGGGTGCCCCGCGAAGCCGTCCCACGTCAGGATGCGGCGGAGGTCGGGATGCCCGGCGAACGGGATCCCGAAGAGGTCCCACACCTCGCGCTCCATCCAGTTCGCCGTCAGGAAGACGCCGCAGGCGGTCGGGCATTCGGCCCCGTCCGCCACGCCGGAGCGGACGCGGATCCGGGCGTTCCCCTTGTCGAACGAGTGGAGCCAGTAGACGACGTCGAACCGCGGCACGCGCGCCTTCCAGTCGACGGCGGTCAGATCGACGAGATACGTGTACTTCTCCGTCTCCTTCAGGAACCGGAGGACCTCCGGAACCCGCTCGGGAGGTACCTCGACCGTCACCTGTCCGACCAGCTCCTTCGCGGCGAGGACGGCGCCCGGGAGGGCGGCCGAGAGGCGCTGGACGACGGGATCGCCGGAGGCGTCGTTGACGGTGGGGCCCTTCGGCTTCGGCGGGGCGGCCGGCGCGGCCGGCTTCGCGGGCGCGGGCGCGGCAGCCGGCTTC
>DAOMFB010000112.1:0-8226 GCA_035429585.1 Thermoanaerobaculia bacterium | reverse complement strand
GTCGAGGTAGCGCGGCGCGCCGAGCGCCCGGCCGGCTACGGCGAGGCCCGAGACGGCGAGGGCGTTCCAGCCGGCCACGCGCTTGTCGTCGAGCGAGGGAGGGACGCGACGGGCGCGCGCCGCCAGGAGCGCGGCGCGCAGCGGCGCGAGCCGTGCCTCGGCCTCCGCGGGGATCCTCCTCGAAAGGTGGAGAACGTTGAGCCCGGTGGGCCGGCCCGACGCCTCGTCGTGGAAGTTGCCTTCCGGCCGGACCCCGTACCATTCGCAGAAGAAAGTGCCGTCCGATTCGCCGAGGAGCCCCCGGATCTCGCCGGCGTCCCAGACGAAGTACTTCCCTTCCTCGCCGTCCGAGTCCGCGTCCGTCGCCGCGTAGAAGCCCCCCTCGGGCCCGCGCATCTCGCGAAGGAGGTAGTCGCCGGTCGCGCGGGCGACGCTCGCGAAGCCGGGGTCGCCCGTCGCGGCCCCAGCGCGGGCGTAGAGGCCGAGGAGCTGGGCGTTGTCCGTGAGCATCTTCTCGAAGTGCGGGAGGAGCCACTCCGCGTCCGTGGCGTACCGGTGGAAGCCCCCGCCGAGGTGGTCGCGGATCCCTCCGTGGGCCATCGCCTCGAACGTCCGGACGGCCATCCCGAGGGCCTCCGCGTCGCCCTCGAGCCCGCGCCGGAGGAGCCACTCGAGCGCGAGGTGCGGGGGAAACTTCGGGGCGCCCCCGAAGCCGCCGCGTCGCCGGTCGAAGGCCGCGGCGAGGGCCGCCGTCAGGAGAGCCGGCGTCAGCTCCGGAGGCGGCGCCGGGCCCCGGGCCGGCGCGAGATCCTGGCTCCCCGCGATCGCCTCCGCGAGCCGCCCCGCGGTCTCCTCGACCTCCGTCCTCCGCGTCCGCCACGCCTCGCCGATCCGGAGGAGGAGCGTCCGGAAGCCGGGGCGGCCGAACCGGTCGTCGGGCGGGAAGTAGGTCCCCGCGAAGAACGGGCGCCCGTCGGGGAGGAGAAACGCCGACAGCGGCCACCCGCCGCGCCCCGAGGTGAGCTGGACGGCCGTCATGTAGACGTCGTCCACGTCGGGGCGCTCCTCGCGGTCGACCTTGACCGCCACGAAGCCGTCGTTCAGGACGCGGGCGATCTCCTCGTCCTCGAACGACTCCCGCTCCATGACGTGACACCAGTGACAGGACGAGTAGCCGATCGAGAGGAAGACCGGCTTCCCCTCGCGCCGCGCCTTGCCGAACGCCTCATCGCCCCACGGATACCAGTCGACGGGGTTGCCGGCGTGCTGCCGGAGGTAGGGCGAGGTCTCACGGATCAGGCGATTCGTCGCGCGTTCCCGGCCGTCGGTCATCGGATCATTCTCCCCGACGGAACTCCGCCGCGGTGGGCCGCCGGGATGGGGTCAGGCCGGCGGCGGGCCGGAGCCCGGCCCGAGGAAGCGGGCGCAGAACGGGCGCACCGCGAAGCGAAGGACGCTCGGCGCCGCCTCCCGGCGGGCGAGGCGGCGGAGCCGCCCCACCTGCTCGGCCACGAGGACTCCGAGGAGCAGGAAGAGCAGGACGTCCGCCGGCTCGGGCAGGATGAGGAGCGCGAGGAGGCTCGCCACGAACATCGGTCCGAGCGCCCCGAGGAGGAAGACGGCGCTGACGCGGCCCCACCGGACCGGATCGAATCCGAAGTCGTCGGCCGCCCGCTTCTGCTCCTCGGCCGAGAGAAGGGCGAAGAGCGGCTCGCGGACCCGGTAGCCGTCCCGAACCGACGTCTCGGCGTCGGGCGCCTCCGTCTGCCAGAACGAACGTTCGGCTCCGCCTCCGCCGGCGGCACGGACGAGCGTCGCGAGGATCTCGCCGGCGAAGGAGCCGGCCGGGCGCCCCTGGGTGACGGCGACCGCGAGGCGCGCTCCCGACTCCGCCAGGAGGTAGACGCCGAGCACCGAGACCCAGACCGGGAAGAAGGCCGCCCCCCCGGCGCCGGACGAGAGGAGGCTGACGAGGGACACGATCCCGAACACGAAGAGCGGGACGGCCGAGACGATCGTCATCGTCGGGGCGGAGAAGGCCGTCTCGTTCTCGATCCGCTCCTGGACGCCGGACGGCAGGTGGCCGAGGAGCGGCGAGAAGAGGAAGGCCTGGAGCCAGCCGCGCCCCCGCCGGCGGTCGGCCGCGCGCGCCTCGCCGCGGAGGGCCTCCCGCGGCGCGTCGTACGTCTCCACGTGGCGGGCGGCGTGGCGCTCGTCCCAGCGACGCAGCTCGTAGCGGGCGCCGCCGCCCGGAAGCTCCACGGCGGAGGTCACCTCCCAGAGCTCGCCCTCCCAGAGGACGGCCGTTCCGGGATGCTCGGCCGCCGTCCGGGCGGCCGGACGCCGCTCGCGCCAGCCCTTCGGGCGCTCCGCGTACAGGACGAGCGCGCCCTCCGGGGCGACCTCGAGCCGGTCGGTCCCGACGGGGCGCGGCACGGCGTCAGCCCGGACCCCTCAGTCGTCGTCGTCGGACCACGACGGTTCGACTTTCGGCTTCCTGACCTCGAGCTTCGTCGTTGCGGTCTTTCCACCGGCGGCGATCTCGACGGTGTAGGTGCCGGGCGGAAGGTATCGCGTCCGCTTCGACCGGTACGGGTCGGAGAGGAGGGCCTCGAGATCGGGCGGCAGGGGCTTCTCCGCCCCCCCCGCCGCCGTCTCCCCGCCCTCCTCGTCGTCGCCGTCGGCGGGCCGGGCGGCCTCGGGCTTTCCTTCGGCCTTCGCCTCGGCTTTGGGCGGACCGAACTTCTTCTCCAGCTCCTCCTGGGCCTTCGCCCTCTCCTCGCGGCGCCTCCTCACGTCGGCCTCGGCCGCGTCGGCCTTCGCTCTGTCCGCGGACAGGTCGTACTCGAAGACGTTCATCCCGGCGGCGGAGGTCGCGGCGATCTCCTTCCAGGCGTTTCCGTAGGCGTCCTTCAACGTCAGCGTCGCCGGGCCGGCGGCGGCGGCCGAGCCCCACCAGGCGATCCGGACGACCGGGGGGTTCCGGTACCACGTGAGCCACGGGTGGTCGCCGTAGCCGCGCCGCCGGTCCCACGTCGCGTTCTTGACGGCGAAGGCATGGAGGTCCTTCTTCCGGACCTCCTCGGTCAGCTTCCGGAGGGGCGCCGCCTCGGCCACGAAGACGCTCCGGCCGTGCGTTCCGAGGACGACATCCCCCTCGCGCGGCTGGACGGCGAGGTCGTGGACCGGGACGTGCGGGAGGCCCCCCGCCATTGCCATCCACGTCTCCCCCCGGTCGAGGGAGGCGAAGACGCCGAGGTCCGTCCCGACGTAGAGGAGGTTCTTCGCCTTCGGGTCCTCGCGGATCACGTTGACCGGCTCGGGCGGGAGTCCCTTCGAGAGCGAGGTCCAGGTCTCGCCGTAGTCCGCCGAGCGCCAGACGTAGGCGTTCCACTCGTCGTTCCGGTAGCCGTTCTGCGTGACGTAGACGGTCCCTTCGTCGAAGGCCGACGCCACGACACGGCTCACCCAGCGTTCCTTCGCCAGCCCCTTCGACACGTCCTTCCAGCTGGCCCCGCCGTCCCGCGTCAGCCAGACCTTCCCCTCGTCCGTCCCGACCCAGACGACGCCGAACCTCTTCGGCGACTCCGCGACGGAGGTCGCCGTGCCGAACGGGACGTTCCCCTGCTCGCGGTTCGACGTGAGGTCGGCGCTGACCGGCGTGAAGTCGTCGCCCCGGTCGAGAGAGCGGAAGAGGCGGTTCGCTCCGAACCAGAGGATCTCGCGCGAGTGCGGCGAGATCAGGAACGGGGTGACCCAGTTGTACCGGAGCGGCGGCTGCGTCAGCTCCGGCCGCGGCCTGACCCGCGCCCGGTCGCCCGTCTTCAGGTTCTGCCGCTGCGCGAAGCCGAACTGGAACGCCGTGTAGACGACGTTCCGGTCCTTCGGGTCGATCTGGCACATGCTCCCGTCGCCGCCGCCGATCGACTTCCAGGCGTTCGGGTCGAAGACCCCGGGGACGTAGTTCGACGGGCCGCGCATCGTCCCGTTGTCCTGCAGGCCTCCGACGATGTCGTAGGGGTCGCCGTCGTCGACCGCGACCGTCGTGAACTGCCCCACCGGCAGGTTCGCCACGCGCACCCAGGTCGTCCCGGCGTCGAACGAGAGGTTCAGGCCGCCGTCGTTCCCGAGGGCGACCTGCCGGGAGTCCTTCGGGCCGAAGGCCAGGACGTGGTGGTCGACGTGGACGCCCCGCCGGTCGATCCCCTTCCAGCTCTTCCCGCCGTCGGTCGAGCGGAGCATCGGCACGCCGCCGAAGTAGACCCGGTCGGCGTCGTCGGGAGCGACGAAGATCTGGGAGAAGTAGTAGCCGTACGTGTAGAAGACCTTCTCGAGGCGCCCTTCGTACGGCTTCTTCCAGGTGGCGCCGCCGTCGTCCGAGCGCCAGACCTCCGCGCCCTCGATCTGGGACTCGAACAGGTCGCGGTTGGCGTCCTTGACGTACGCGAGGAGGTCGGAGAGCTTCGTCCTGCCGCTCTTCACGTCCCGGAGGAGGGCCTTCGCCTTGAGCGCCTTCGGGAAGTCGTTCGCCTGGAGGAACCGCTGCACGACGGCCGGGTCCAGCTTCGCGAACTGCTCGGCGGAGAGCCCGCGGAGTCGGCGCGGCGTCAGCTCGCCGGGCGGGACTTCCTCGTCGGGCGCCTCGCTCTCGGGGCGGCGGGTCTGGTTGTCGAGGACCGCGTAGATCCGGTCGGGCTTCGCGGGCGAGACGGCGAGGCCGATGCGCCCCACGACGTCCCCCGAAGGGAAGCCGCCCGAAAGCCGCGTCCACGTCTCGCCGCCGTCCGTCGACTTCCAGATGCCGCTCCCCTTCCCCGACTCGAGGAAGTCCCACGCCTTCCGGTCGCGCTGCCACGTCGCCGCGTAGAGGACGCCCGGGCGCGCCGGGTCCTGCACGAGGTCGATGGCGCCGGTCATCCCGTCGACGAAGAGCGTCCGCCGCCAGGTCGCCCCGCCGTCGGTCGTCTTGAAGACGCCCCGTTCGCCGCCCGCCGTGTAGAGCGGGCCGACCGCCGCCACGAGGACGGTGTCGGGGTTCCGGGCGTCGACGACGATCTTCCCGATGTGGTGGCTGTCGGCGAGGCCGGCGTTCCTCCACGTCGTCCCGCCGTCCACGGACTTGAAGACGCCCGTGCCGGCGTAGGAGGTGCGGCTCGAGTTCGCCTCGCCCGTCCCGACCCAGAGGACGCTCCCGTCGGGGTCGCCCACGGCGATGGCGCCGATCGTCATCGCGGACTGGTCGTCGAAGAGCGGGGTCCAGCTCCCGCCGCGGTTCTCGGTCCGGAAGAGCCCTCCCGACGCGAAAGCCACGAGGAGCGTGTCCGGCCGGTTCTTCGGCGCGGCGATGTCGACGATCCGCCCTCCCTGGCTCTCGGGGCCGACGTTCCGGAACCGGACCGCGGCGAGCGGGGAGGCCTTCTCCATCTCGAGACGCCTCCCGTATCCCTTCAGGCGCTCGGAGCCCGGCATCGGCGAGGCGGCCGGGTGGAACTTCAGGAGCTGCTCCGTCTTGGAGAGGGCCGTCTCCTTCTTCTCCGGGCCGTTCCCTCCGGCCGCGAGGCCCGGGCCGGCGATCAGGAGGGGGAGGAGCAGGGCGGAGAAGGAGCGGACGCGCCGCGGGCGGACTCTCATCGACGTGACACCTCGACGGAGATGTTAGCGCCCGCGACGGGGCCCGTCAGGCCGCTCTTCGGGGCGCTCCGAGCTCGCGGGATCGCGCCGCCAGGCTCCCGCTCACCCACCCCTCGAGGCGCCGGCGGATCTGCTCGCCGAGCTCTCCCTCCGGAAGGGGCGCCTCCACGTCGAGGTGGAGGCGCACGCCGTCCGCCGACGGCTCGAGGCGGTATTCCCCGACGACCTCGCCCACCGGGAGCCAGCCCTTGACGCCGTCGTGTGCGAAGCGGATCCGCTCCGAGGGCCTCGCCGCGAGGACGGCGCCGGGAAGGCCGGTGCCCCGCGTGAGCGAGGCCCAGACCGCTTCGGGAGCCCGGGGGACCACGACGCTGGCGGAGACCGTAACGTTCGTCATACGTGATCTCCTACGGCCGTCCGGGGGAGCCGGATGTCCGCCGGATGCCCGATCCCGCCGAGTGTCGTATAACGTCACCAGTGAAGCTCGTGACGTTCCGGCCGACCGGGAGCGACGCGTCGGGGTCCGGCGTCCTCTCCCGCCGCCCCCGGATCGGCGTGGTTCTCGAGAGCGGGCGGATCCTCGACCTCGCGAAGGCCGACGGCCACCTCTCGGGCCTGACGATGCTCGACGTCGTCCGCGACCAGGACGTCCAGCTGCCGCGGATCCAGGGGCTCCTCGCGATGGCGGCCGAGCTTCCCTCCGCGACCCTTCACGACCCGCGCCGCGTCGAGCTCCTGGCGCCGATCCCGCGCCCCGTCTCCCTGCGCGACGGCTACGCGTTCCGGCAGCACGTCGAGACGGCCCGCCGGAACCGGGGCGTTCCGATGATCCCGGAGTTCGACCAGTTCCCGGTCTTCTACTTCTCGAACCCGCTCACGGTCATCGGCCCGGGCGAGCTCCGGGTCGGCCGGCGGCGCCTGCAGCAGCTCGACTTCGAGCTGGAGGCGTTCTGCGTCGTCGGCCGCACGGTGATGAACCCGTCGCTCGGCCAGGCCGACGACGCCATCTTCGGCTACGGCGTGATGAACGACTTCTCGGCCCGCGCCCTCCAGATGGAGGAGATGAAGCTGAACCTGGGGCCGGCCAAGGGGAAGGACTTCGCCACCGCGCTGGGGCCGTGGCTCGTGACCAAGGACGAGCTCGAGGCGGCGGGCCGCTTCGCCATCACGCCGAAGGGCCTCCAGGTCCGCGGGGCGATGACCGCGGAGGTCAACGGCGTCGAGGTGAGCCGGGGCGAGCTCTCGGCCATGCACTGGACCTTCGCGCAGATCCTCCAGCGCGCGGCCGACGGCGTGACGCTCGAGCCCGGCGAGATCGTCGGATCGGGGACCGTCGGGACCGGCTGCTTCCTCGAGCTGAACGGCTCGAAGGTGACGAACGACCGGTGGCTCCGGCCGGGCGACTCGGTGAGCCTGACGATCGACGGCCTCGGGACGCTGACGAACCACGTCGTGGAGGACCCCACCCGGTGACGGTGGAGCTCCTCGCTCTCTACGACTACAACGAATGGGCGAACGAGCGGGTGATCCGGATGCTCCGCCGCCTCCCGGCGGCCGACTACGTCCGTGAGATGGGGGGCGGCTGGCCCTCGGTCCGCGCCACGTTCGTCCACCTCGCCGGCGCGACCGACGCCTGGGCGGAGCGCTTCGCCGGGAAGGACGTCCTCGAGCTTCCGAAGGAGAGCGCGCTGCCGGAGCTGGAGGACGCGGTCGCCCTCCTCCTCGCGGCGCACGGGAAGCACCGCGCCCGCCTGAAGACGCTGACGCGGGAGGCGCTCGAGAGCCCCTTCTCCTGGAGGAACCTCGCGGGCGAGGTGAAGACGGCCCCCCTCGAGATCGTCGTCCGGCACGTCGTCAACCACCAGACCTACCACCGCGGGCAGATCTCCTCGATGGTCCGGCGCCTCGGACACGCCCCCGTCGCCACCGACATGGTCCGGTGGGGGATCGAGGTCCACGGGGCCGAGACCGGCCCGCGCTGACGGCCGCGGGGCACCGTGCGGAGACCGGGACTTCTCGTGGCGGCGGCGGGCCACCTGGCGCTCGCCCTCCTCTTCTTCTCGCCCGCCTTCCTCTCCGGAGGAATCCTCGTCCCGGGCGACACGCTCCACGTCATCTACCCGTGGGGCGCGTACATGCCGCAGCGGCCCAGCCACAATCCCGAGCTCCTGGACGTCGTCCAGCAGTTCTACCCCTGGTTCCTCGTCTTCCGGGACCGCCTCTTGTCCGGCGACTTCCCGCTCTGGAATCCCGACTCCGCTCTCGGGATTCCCCACGCGGCGAACGAGCTGACGGCCTGCTGGTTCCCCCTGGGCGCCCTCGCCCTCCTTCCGCCGACGCTCGGATGGAACGCGCTCCTGGTGATCCGTCTCGTCCTGGCGGGCGCCGGGGCGTACGTTCTCCTCGGCACGCTCGGCCGTCGCCGCGCCGCCGCGGCGGTCGGCTCCGTCGCCTACGCCTACTCGCTGCCGTTCGTCCTCTTCCTTCCCTGCTCCATCGGGAACGTCAACGCCCTCCTTCCGTGGCTCGTCGCCGCGGCGGTCCTCGTCGCCCGGCGCCCCGGCCCGGGGCCCGCGGCGGCGTGCGGCGGCGTCC
>DAOMFB010000111.1:0-8228 GCA_035429585.1 Thermoanaerobaculia bacterium | reverse complement strand
CGCGCGCCTACTTCTGGTACCGCCATCTCCTGCGGGAGGCGCGGAACGCCCCCGCGTTCCTCCCCTTCGGCGTCGACTTCGAGGTGCTCGCCCGGAAGGTCCCGGCGGCCCGCTGAGGGGCGCCCTCAGGAGGCGGGAGGGCCCGCCGTCTCCGCCGGCGGCGCGCCGTTCGTCTCGGTCCCGAAGACTCCCTCCCAGCGCGCGACGACGACGGCGGCCACGCAGTTGCCGGCCAGGTTGATCGACGTGCGGGCCATGTCCATCAGCTCGTCCACCGCCAGGATCATGGCGACGCCCGCCTCGCCGGGAAGCCCGAACGACGCGCAGCCCGCCGCGATGATGACGAGGGAGGCCCGCGGGACGGCGGCGACGCCCTTCGTCGTCAGCATGAAGGTCAGGAGCATGGCGACCTGCTCCACGAGGGTCAGGTCGCGGCCGGCGGCCTGCGCGATCGTCAGCGTGGCGAGGACGATGTAGAGCGTCGAACCGTCCAGGTTGAAGCTGTAGCCCGCCGGGAGGACGAACCCGGCGACGCTGCGCGGGACGCCGAACTGGACGATCCGCTCGAGGGCGCGGGGGAGCGCGGCTTCCGAGGAGGCCGTCGAGAAGGCGATCAGGAACGGCTCGCGGATCGTCCGGAAGAAGGCGAGGACCGGCACGCGCGCGAGCTTCAGCGCGGGCACGAGGACGATGAGCGCGAAGACGACGAGCGCCGCGTAGAGCGAGCCGACGAGCTTCGTGTAGCTCCCGAGCACCGTGATGCCGTGGTGCGAGACGGCCCCGGCCATCGCGCCGAAGACGCCGAGGGGCGTCAGGGACATGACGTAGTCGGTCAGCTGGAAGAGGACGGCGACCGACGAGTCGACGAAGGAGAGAAAGGGCCCGGCCTTCGTCCCGACGTGCGCGGCCGCGACGCCGAGGAGCGTCGCGAAGACGACGACCTGCAGGATGTCCTGGCGGACCATGGCGTCGACCGGGTTCGCGGGAAAGAGGTGGAGAAGCGTCTCGACGAGCCCCTTCGGCTTGGCGAGGGACTCGCCCGACGGCGGCAGGGTCAGGCCGGCTCCCGGCCGGACGACGTGCGCGAATGCGAGGCCGATGAGGAGCGCGATCGTCGTGGCGACCTCGAAGTAGACGAGGGCCTTGATCCCCATCCGGCCGACGGCCTTGATGTCCCCCGTCTTGCCGATCCCGACGATGATCGTCGTGAGAATGAGGGGGACGACCAGCATCTTGATCAGGTTGATGAACGCCTTCGAGAGGAACCGGAAGGACTCGTAGGCGCGCGGGTAGGTCTCGGCCGGCAGGAAGTGCCCCAGGAGGACGCCCAGGAACAGGGCGTAGAAGATGAGCGCCGTCGGCGAGAGCCAGCCGGGGCGGCGGCCCGGAGCCCGCGTCACGCCGAAGCGGCGCGCCGCCCGGCCCGCCAGGACCTCCACGCCTCCCGGAGGATGGGGAGCGTCGAGATCACGATGATGGCGATGATGACGATCGAGAAGTTCCGCTTGACCACCGGGATGTTCCCGAAGAAGTAGCCGGCGAAGACGCAGAGTGCCACCCAGGCCACGCCGCCGATGACGTTGTAGGCGAGGAAGACGGGGTAGTGCATGGAGCCGACCCCCGCCACGAAGGGGGCGAAGGTGCGGACGATCGGGACGAAGCGGGCGAGGATGATCGTCTTCCGGCCGTGCCGCTCGTAGAAGGCCTCGGTCTTCCGGAGGTGCTCCTGCTTCAGGAAGCGCACGGTTCCGGAGAAGGCCCGCGGGCCGATCTTCTTTCCGATCCAGTAGTTGACCGTGTCGCCGAGGACGGCGGCGACCGTGAGGACGACGAAGAGGACCCAGGGCGAGAGGGATCCGAGCGCCGCGAACGTCCCGGCCGCGAAGAGGAGGGAGTCGCCCGGGAGGAATGGCGTGACGACGAGGCCGGTCTCGCAGAAGACGATCAGGAAGAGGATCAGGTAGGTCCAGGTCCCGTAGTCCCGGATCACGTCGGCGAGGTGCCGGTCGAGGTGCAGGAAGAATTCGAGCAGCTGTTTCAGAAGATCCATGGGGGCCCTCGGTCGGCGGAGATTAACCGGAAAGGGCGGCTGCCGCGATAATGGGGGCGTGCTGAGGTTCGAGGACATCCTCGAGAAGGTGGAGGGCTACCACCCGAAGGTCGACGAGGCGCTGCTTCGCCGCGCCTACGTCGTCTCGGCGCACGCCCACCGGAACCAGCTCCGCTCCTCCGGGGAGCCGTACCTCGTCCATCCCCTCAACGTCGCGATGATCCTCGCCGACATGAGGCTCGACGAGGTCTCCATCGCGACCGGCCTGCTCCACGACGTCCTCGAGGACACCGAGATGACGAAGGAACGCCTCGCGGAGCTCTTCGGGCCCGACGTGGCGCACCTCGTCGACGGCGTCACGAAGATCAGCCGGTACGCCTTCACCTCGCGCGAGGCGCAGCAGGCCGAGACCTTCCGGAAGATGCTCCTCGCGATGACGGACGACCTCCGGGTCATCCTCGTCAAGCTCGCCGACCGGCTCCACAACATGCGGACGCTGGAGCACCTGCCGGAGGAGAAGCGGCGCGCCATCTCCGCCGAGACGATGGAGATCTACGCGCCGCTGGCGAACCGCCTCGGCATGGGCAAGGTGAAGGGCGAGCTGGAGGACCTCTCCTTCCGCTTCCTCCACCCGGACGAGCACGTGCAGCTGACGGCGGCGATCGACGAGCGGCTCAAGACGTCCGCGGCGAACGTCGAGAGGATCCGGCGCGACCTCCTCGAGAAGATGGCGGCCGCCGGGATCGAGGCGGACGTGACGGGGCGCGTGAAGCGGTACTGGTCCATCCGGCAGAAGCTCCGCCGGCAGCAGATCCCCCTCGACCAGCTCTACGACATCCTGGCGTTCCGGGTCCTCGTCGACACGATCCCCCAGTGCTACTCCGTCCTCGGCATCGTCCACCAGGCGTGGCGTCCCGTTCCGGGCCGGATCAAGGACTACATCGCGATGCCGAAGCCGAACTTCTACCAGGCGCTCCACACGACGCTCGTGCCGGAGAACGCGCCGCCCTTCGAGGTGCAGATCCGGACCCGGGAGATGGACCTCATCGCCGAGAACGGCATCGCCGCGCACTGGAAGTACAAGGAGGGGAAGCTCGACCCGCGGGCCGACGAGGCGTCCATCGGCATGGTGCGGCAGCTCCTCGAGACGACCAAGGAGATCTCCGACCCGCGGGAGTTCCTGACCGCGCTCCGAATCGACCTCTTCCCCGACGAGGTCTACACGTTCTCGCCCCGGGGGGCCGTCTTCTCGTTCCCGCGGGGGGCGACGCCCGTCGACTTCGCCTACCGGATCCACACCGACGTCGGGCACCGCTGCGTCGGGGCGCGGGTGAACGGCCGGCTCGTACCGCTCAAGACCCCGCTCGAGAACGGCGACATCGTGGAGGTCCTGACGTCCCCGGCGGCCCAGCCGTCCCGGGACTGGCTCGGCTTCGCCGTCACCTCCCGCGCGAAGAACAAGATCCGCGCCTTCATCCACGCGGCCGAGAAGGAGAAGTCGATCGAGATCGGCCGCCGGCTCCTCGAGCGGGAGCTGAAGAAGTTCCGGAAGAGCCTGCCGCGCCTCCTGGAGAAGAAGGCGTTCGACCCGCACCTGGGGGACTTCGGCGCGTCGAAGGTCGACGACCTGCTGGCGGACATCGGCTACGGGAAGATCGCGCCGAAGGCCGTCGTCGCGAAGCTCCTGCCGCCCGAGGCGGCGCCCGCCGAGGCGCCGCCCGCCCCGTCGCGGGTCTCGACGCTCCGCTCGGCGGTCCGCCGGGTCCTGCCGTTCGGGCCCGCCACGGGGATCCGGGTGAAGGGGGAGAACGACCTCCTCGCCACGCTGGCCGAGTGCTGCCGGCCGGTCCCCGGAGACGACATCGTCGGCTACGTGACCCGGGGGCGCGGCGTCTCCGTCCACGCGACGGCCTGCCCGAACGTGAGGAACCTCCTCTTCGACCCGGCCCGCGAGATCGAGGTCGAGTGGCACAGCGCGAAGGACTCGTCCTTCACGGTGGACCTCGAGATCCGGACCGAGGACCGCCCGGGAATGCTCGCGAAGATCACCCAGGTCATCTCGGCCGCGGGATCGAACATCCGGGCCATCGAGGCCCGAACGTCGCGGGACGGGACGGCGGCCATCGAGGGGAGCGTCACGACGCGGGACCGGCGTCACCTGGAGAAGCTGCTGGTGACGCTCCGGGCCGTCCCCGGCGTGACGGAGGTCAGGCGGCGCTACAACCTGACGGGGGTGGAGGCGGGCTGAGATGCCTCAGGGGAACCCGAGGCGACGGCACTTCGTGCCGTCCCCTCGGACCCCCTCCGCGCCCGACGGAAGAAGTCTCCGGGGTCTCGGGGCTAGCGGACGGCCTTCGTGACCTTCCCGCTGCGAAGGCAACGTGTACAGACATTGATCCGCTTGGAGCCGCCGGGAGTGGCGGACCGGACGGACTTGACGTTCGGCTTGAAGCGCCGGTTCGAGACGTTGTGGGCGTGGCTGATCCGGTGCCCCGCCACCGAAGTCTTTCCGCAGATGTCACACGCGTGAGCCATGGGATCCTTCCTCGCCCGGCCGGGCGACCGGGGCGGTTTTATACCGTCCCGCGGCTCCCGGCGCAAGGGAAATCTCGAATTTCTAAGAACTTGACAGTCCCGGAGGGGGATAGGAGAGAATAAGCCTCGGACCTCTGCCCAGTTTCATCGATCCCGCTTCGGCATAACGGGAGGGAGGGTAGCCGAACCGTGCTGTTCCGGAAACCCAAGAACCTCGTCGGGCTCGACATCGGCTCGTCGGCCGTCAAGCTGGTCGAGCTTCGGGAAGGCAAGGAAGGCGCCTACGGGCTCGTCCGCGCCGGTCTCGAGCCTCTCTCGCCTGAAGCCATCGTCGACGGCTCCATCATGGACTCCTCCCTCGTGGTGGAGGCCATCTCCCGCCTTTTGGCGGCCACGGGCGTCAAGGGACAGAACGTGGCCGTCTCGGTCTCCGGACACTCGGTCATCGTGAAGAAGATCCTTCTCCCGATGATGCCGGAGGAGGAGCTCTCCGAGTCGATCAAGTGGGAGGCGGAGCAGTACGTCCCCTTCGACATCAACGACGTCTACCTCGACTACGTCGTGCTCGACCCGGGCGCCGTCGGGGAGACGATGTCGGTCCTCCTCGTGGCGGCGAAGCGGGAGAAGGTGGACGACCTGAAGAACGTCATCACGCAGGCCGGGCGGGTCTCGTCCCTGGTCGACGTCGACGTCTTCGCCCTCCAGAACTGCTACGAGGTGAACTACGGCCTCGACCCCGGACGCGTCGTCGCCCTCGTCAACATCGGCGCGTCCGTGATGAACGTGAACGTCGTGGCGCAGGGCCAGACGGTCTTCTGGCGCGACATCACCTTCGGCGGCAACCAGTTCACGGACGCCCTCCAGAAGGCCTACTCGCTCAACTTCGAGCAGGCCGAGGCGCTCAAGAAGGGCGAGCCGGTCGCCGGGCAGACGGCGCAGTCCATCCAGCCCGTCCTGACGGGGGTCTCCGAGGACGTGGCCGCCGAGCTCCAGAAGACGATCGACTTCTTCCAGGCGACGTCCGGCGCCGAGCGCGTCGACTCGATCATGCTCTCGGGGGGCGGGTCGAAGGTGGCGCACCTCGACGACGTCCTCAAGGAGAAATTCAGCCTCCCGGTCGAGATGCTCAACCCGTTCCGCTCGATCGCCGCCGACGAGCGCGCGGTCGACGCGGCCTGGCTGACGGAGAACGCGCCGTCCCTGGCGATCGCCGTGGGCCTCGGCGTCCGGCGGATCGGGGAGTAGCGAGGGCCGCCCATGATCCGGATCAACCTTCTCGCCGAAGCCAAGCCGGTCCGGAAGAAGCGCGGCGTCTCCGCGCTCGGGGGCGCCGGGCGCCTCAACACGATCCTGATCGGCGTCGCGATGGGAGTCGCCTGCCTGGCGCTCCTGATCCACTGGTGGATCCTCTCCTCCGCCATCAAGGCGCAGGAGGAGAAGATCCGTGTCGCCCAGGTCGAGGTGACGCGCCTCGAGTCCGTCCTCAAGGAGGTCAAGGACTTCGAGACGAAGAAGGCGAAGCTCCAGAAGAAGGTCGACCTCATCAACCAGCTCAAGCAGAACCAGAAGGGGCCGGTCCGCCTGATGGACGAGGTGTCGAAGGCGCTTCCCGACCTCGTCTGGCTCGAGCGGCTCGACTACCGCGGGAACTCGATCAGCATCACCGGCAAGGCCTTCAACCCGCCGGCCGTCGCGAACTTCCTGGAGAACCTCAAGCGGGTGCCGGCGTTCCAGGAGCCGAAGGTGTCGTTCTCGGCCTGCGGCGGCCCCGGCGGGCTGCAGCTCTACTGCTTCGAACTGTCGTTCCTCTTCTCGACGCTGGACCGGACGCAGCCGGAGACGGGGGCGCCCCCGCCCGCCACGGCCGCCCCGGCCACCGGCGCCGCACGGATGTGAGGGGACCATGGCGATCGATCTGAAGCAGCTCGAAGAAAAGCCCTGGTACTACGGGCTCGCCGTCGGCCTGCTTCTCGGCGGGCTCCTCTATTTCGCGGCGTTCTTCTACCTGCTCGACCTGTCCGAGATGCGGCGCCGGCTCGACGCGAAGAAGGCGGAGCTCGACCAGCTGAACCAGAAGATCACCCAGGGGCGCGCCGCCGAGCGGCGCCTTCCCCAGCTGCGCGAAGAGGTCCGGCGGACCGAGCTCGACCTCCAGCGTCTCCTCCAGATCCTCCCGACCTACCGGAACGCCGAGGAGCTGATCAAGCGGTTCCAGACGCTCGCGCAGCAGGGAGACTTCTTCCTGAAGAAGTTCGCCCCGAAGGAATACGTCAACCGGGACTTCTACGCCGAGTGGCCCATCGAGATCCAGATCGACGCCTCGTACCACAACCTCGCGCTCTTCTTCGACAAGATGGCGCGCTTCTCCCGGATCATCAACGTCGAAGACCTCCAGATGCAGGGGATGAACGAGCAGGCGGGCCGCACGCTCTCGGCGCGGTTCACAGCGAAGACGTTCATCTACCTCGGCGACCAGGAAGCCGCGCCGCCGCCGCCGCAGAAGGGGAAGCCGAAGACGAGCGGGCCGGCCGAAAAGGGCGGCGGGGTGGACGGATGAGCCGCCTCCGCCTGGGCCTCTCCGGGGCCCTTCTCCTCCTCGCCCTCCCGGCGTCCGGGCAGGTGAAGCCGACCCCGACGCCGGCCGCCGAGCCGCCGAAGGCGGCCGACACGGACCTCGGCGCCCCGGCCTACCAGTACGAGATCGGCGGCCGCCGGGATCCCTTCCGCTCGCTCCTCGTCCGCAACACGGCCGAGCGGACCCGGCTCCGTCCGCCCGGCCTCGCCGGGGTGATGGTCGAGGAGATCGACATCCAGGGGACGATCCGCACGAAGACCGGCTGGATGGCGTTCGTGCGCTCGGCCGACAACCGCTCCTACGTTCTCCGGAAGGGTCAGGCCCTCTTCGACGGAGAAGTCATCGAGATCAACGGCACCGAGGTCGTGTTCCGCCAGAACATCAACGACCCGACGAACCCGAAGCCCTTCCGGGAAGTGACCAAGACCATGGGCCTCCAGAGGAAGCAGTGACGAAGCAGCACGCGACGACCGGCACGGGGACGACTCGCAGGACCTCGCCTTCCGGGGGAGGAAGCATGCTGATCAGACGAAGGAGCCAGGGAGCTGGCGTTCCGATCCTTCTCCTTTTGATCGGACTCGCGGCGGGCTGCGCGAGCGGGCCGGGTCCCGTCGCGTCGGCGGGCGGGGGCGACGCTCCGGCGGTCCTGACCGGGGTCACCCTCCTCGCGGACGGCGCGACGCCGCGGCTGCTCCTGTCCGGAAGCGGGCGGCTCCAGCCGACGGTGTTCGCCCGGGACGGGCAGACGCGCTTCGTGATCGATCTCCCCGACGCGGTCGTCTCCCCCGGCATGGAGCCCCCGCGCGCGGACGGAACGGTCCTGGCGAAGGTCGAGATGCGCTCGTTCTCCGAGCTGGGGAGACCCCACGTCCAGTTCGAGCTCGTCTCGCGCTCTCCCGTCGCGCTCCGGATCGGCTCCGAGGCGGGCTCTTCGTCCACGGCCGTTCTCTTCGACCGGATCGCTCCCGAACCCGTCGTGGCCGCGGTCCCCGAGCCGGCGCCCGTGAAGGTCCCGGAGCCCCCCGCCGTCGTCGCCGAGCACCGCGCCGCGCCGCCGGCCACACCGGC
>DAOMFB010000110.1:0-8232 GCA_035429585.1 Thermoanaerobaculia bacterium | reverse complement strand
CCCCCCGTCCCCGCCGCGTCGGCGCCGGGACCGAGAACCGTCCGGGCCAGGTCGGTCACCGAGAGAATGCGGGATCCCCGAGGCCTCAGGGCCTCGACGATCCGCTCGGGGAGGGGGACGGAGCTCATCGAATTGGTGCGAAAGGGGGGACTCGAACCCCCACGGCCGGGTAAGGGCCACAAGGTCCTGAGCCTTGCGCGTCTGCCAGTTCCGCCACTTTCGCGCCGGAGTCAGCGAGGGGACGGAGGATAGACGCGCCGACCGGGGGCGTCAACCGCCGGCGGCGGGGCGCCGGGCGCCCCCCTTCTCGCGCACGATGACGAAGGCCTCGATCCGCGCCTCGTCCTTCTCGGGCATCTCGACGAAGCGGATGCCGTACGCCGGGTGCAGGAGGTCCAGCTCCGTCGTGCGCCGGACGACGCGTCCGATGGCTCGCACCGGCTCGGGGTCGTCCGGAAGGTAGAACTCCACGTCGACCGTCCGCCCGATGACGAGGGGCGACTCCGTCTCGACGAGAAGCCCGTTCGAGGAGACGTTCAGCGTTTTTCCCGGCTGGACCGGCCCCTCCGCCTTCGGGTCCCGGACCCGGGCCAGCGTGTTCAGCTCGCGGCGGGCCGGGATCACGGTCAGGCGGCGCGCCTTGTCGAGGAGCTCCTCCGGGGCCCACGGCGAGAGGATCAGGTCGTTGATCCCGGCCGCGAGGACCTGCTCGAGGCGCGGGTGGCCCGCCGGCACCGCCAGCATCATGGAGACGAACCGCCAGTAGGTCCGGGAGCGGAGGCGCTGCGCGGCGGCGACGGCCCCGTCGGGCGGCGCCGCGAGATCGAAGATGACGAGGTCGGGCGTGATCCCGGCCTCGAGGGCGAGAAGGGCGTCCAGGTCCTCCGCCTGCGCGACGAGATAGCCCGCCCGCTTCAGGATCGCGGCGGCGCCCCGGAGGGTGCCCTCCGGGCTTCCGACGAGGGCCACGCGCTTCTCGCGCTGGGACAGGATGCTCGAGGAGGGGTAGATCTGCGTCACGGCCGCGCCTCCGGGGCCGGTCCCCCGCGGCGGACGGTCAGGGAGCCGCTCGCGATCCGGGCCCCCCCGCCGTCCCGGACCGAGGCCTCGAACTTCACCGCGGCGCCCAGGCGGCCGGCCACGGCCACGTCGACCGTCAGGGCGTCGCCCGGGACGGGCTCGCGGACCACCGAGAGGTCGGAGAAGCCGGCCAAGAGGCCGGCGTGCCCCGGCTCCGGGTCGGCGCCGGAGACGAGGAGCGCCGCCTGCGCCATCAGCTCGCCGACGAGCGGCCCGGACAGGTGCCCGCCCGAGACCCCGCGCCCTCCGGCCGAGACCAGCGCGCGGACGCTCCCGCCCCCGGAGCCCGTCCGTTCCACCGTCCGGTCCGCGAAGCGGAACGGAAACGCGTGCGGCAGGGCGTCGGACGTCGTCATGCCGCCTTCTGCCGGATGAAGTCGCTGAGCGCGTTGACGGAGGCGAAGGCCTTCACCCCGACCTCCTCGTCCTGGATCTTGATGCCGAACTCCTTCTCCACGCCGAGAACCAGCTCGAGCGCGTCGATGGAGTCGAGGCCGAGCCCTTCCGCGGCGTCGCCGAAGAGCGGCGTGTCGTCCCGGATCGTCGCGGGGTCGATCTCGAGCTTCAGCTGGCGGACGATCAGCGACCGGATTCGCGCCTTCAGTTCGTCGCCCGGATCCATGGGGCGGCAGTCTACCAACTCGCCGGCCGCCCTCGTCCCGTCGGTCCGGGGTCAGCCGACGAAGCCGCCGTCGATGCGGATCGTCTGGCCGGTCAGGTAGGCGGCGCCGTCCGTGCAGAGAAACGAGACGAAGGGCGCGATGTCGGCGGGGACGCCGAAGCGCTGCAGCGGGATCCGCCGGATGAAGTCCTCGCGCGCCTCCTTCGAGAGGAACGCCGTCATCTCCGTCTCCACGAACCCCGGCGCCACGGCGTTCACGGTGACGCCGTAGGGGCCCACCTCCGCCGCCAGCGACTTCGTGAACGACACGAGAGCCCCTTTCGCCGCGGCGTAGTTCGTCTGGCCCACGCTCCCGGAGAACGCGGCCAGGGAGGAGACGTTCACGATCCGCCCCCAGCGCCGCCGGAGCATGCTCCGGACGACCGACCTCGTCGTGTGGAAGGTCCCGTCGAGGACCGTCCTCACGACGATCTCCCAGCTCGCGTCCGGCATCAGGGCGAAGAGGCCGTTCTTCAGGACGGCCGCGTTGTTCACGAGCACGTCGACCCCCTCGCGCTCCGACTCGAGCCGGTCGGCGAGGGCCACGATCTCCGCCTTCGAGGCCGCGTCGCAGCGCACCGCCTCGGCGCTCCCGCCGGCCGAGAGGATCGCCCGGACGGACTCCGCGGCCCCGGGCTCGTCGCTCCGGAACGTCAGGACCGCGTGAAAGCCGTCCGCGGCCAGCCGCTCCGCGATGGCGCGGCCGATGCCCCGCGAGGCCCCCGTCACGAGGGCGACGCGCTTCCGGGAGCCCGGCTCACCCACCCGTCACCACCTCCGGCTCGATCATCGCAGAGGCGAATTCCGCGGCCCCCGCCGGGTTCTCGACGACGAATCCGCGGGCGTCGCGAAGCGTCCAGCGGAGGAGCTTCGTCAGGACGTCCCCCGGCCCCGTCTCGGCGAAGACGGAGAAGCCGTCGGCCCCCATCGCGGCGAGCGTCGGAGCCCAGAGCGAGGGGCGGGAGAGCTGGAGAGAGAGAACCGAAGAGATCTCCTCGCGTGAAGAGACCCGCGCCCCGAGCATCGGAACGTACAGGCTGCACGTCGGCGTCCGGACCGCCGTCCGGCCTTCCAGGAAGAGGCTCAGGCGCCGCGACACGTCGTCGAGACGGCGGCTGTGCATCGCGAGGCCGATCGGGAGCATCTCCGCCCTCAGGGCCTTCGGGCGGAGGCTCTCGACGGCCTCTTCGACCGCGGCGCGCTCTCCCGTCAGGACGAACTGCTGGCCGGCATTCACGGTGCCGATCGCCGCGCCCGTCCCGTCGAGCCCCTCCTCGACGGCCTTCCGCCCGAGGCCGACGACGAACCCCATCCCTCCGGGGCGGCCGGAGTCTCTCCGTCGCTCCTCCGCCAGCAGCCGCCCGGCCTCGAGGAGGACGTCGAGCGCCTCGAACCGGTCGAGGACGCCGGCGGCGACGAACGCCGCGTACGTCCCGAGGCTGTACCCCGCGACGGCGGCCGGGACGAGCCCGTGGACCCTCTCCAGCACGTCCCGCGCCGCGACGGACACGGCATAGACGCCCGCCTGCGCCGGGAGGTCGTCGTGCAGGGACGCCGACCCGGCGCCGAAGAAGGTCGCCGCGAGGTCCACGCCGGAGCGCCGCGACACCTCCTCGAACCACGCGGCCACGAAGTCGAACCGGGACGCGAACGCCTCGCCCATGCCCGGCTTCTCCGAGAGCTGGCCCGGGAAGAGCGCCGCGAACGGGAGCCCGGTCACGCGGCCACCGACGAGATGGGAACGAAGGTGTGGCGCGCGATCCACCGGCGGAGCCTCGCTTCCGTCCGGCGCCGCCCGGCGAACTTCACCAGCCGGCCGACGACCGAGAGGTCCGGCATCGGCGGATGGTCGTCGTCGAACTCCCAGGGGTGGCAGTAGAGGACCGGCGCGGCGCCCCCGGCCAGCGCCCGCTCGAAGGCCGCGTTCACCCTCGAGAAGCGCGTCAGGCGCATGCAGACGCCCCCTCCCCAGATCGCCCGGCGGAGGAAGAAGGTCCCCATCAGCGGGGGCACCTCGAGGATCGGCCCGGAGGGCGTCGCGATCACGGCCGGCCGGGACGGGTTCCCGGGCACGCCGACGGGCGGCGCGTCGACGAGGGAGGAGTCGAGCGCGAAGCCCTCCTCCACGAGGATGGCCAGCGCGGGGTTGTCGGCGGACCGGATCGACCACTCGGGGGCGCGGTAGGACGTCACGCGGGCGCCCAGGAGGTCCTCCAGGGTGTCCCGGCTCCGGACCAGGTCGGCCCGGAAGGCGGCCGGATCGAGCTCGTAGACCCGCTGGTGGAGGTCGCCGTGGCACCCCACCTCGTGTCCGGCGTCCCGGATCCGGAGGACCAGCTCCGGGAACTTCCGGGCGACCCAGCCGAGGACGAAGAACGTGGCCCGCGAGCGCGTCGGCCCGAGGAGGTCGAGGATCCGGCCCACCCCCTCCTCGACCCGCGAGGGCCGATCGGGCCAGCCGGCCGGGTCCGCGTAGGCCGGCTCGCCGCAGACGTGAAACCACTCCTCGACGTCGACGGTGAGGACCGGGCTCAGGACCACGGCCGGGGATTATGGAGAACAGCGGGGCTTGGGGGGTGCGAACCCGGCACCTCATCCACGAGGACGGGCTATGCACCCCCCAAATAACTAATCGCCTCCCAGGGTCTTGTACCAGACGGTGAGCCAGGACGTGATCCAGGTGTCGCGGAGCGGCCGGTAGTGGCTTGCGCCGGCTCCGTAGATGCTCCGGACCGGCACCACGGCGAAGCGCCGGACGCGCGGCGCCGCCTTGACCAGGATCTCGTTCTCGATGGCGAACCGGCGGGAGACGAGCCGGAGCGGCCGGAGGAGCTCGGCCGCCACGACGCGGTACCCCGACTGGCCGTCCTCCACCGGGAGCCCCGTCAGTCTCGAGAGCACCTTGTCGCCGATCGTGTTCGCCCAGAAGTTCTTCGCCGGCATGCCGCCCGGGCGGGCGAGCCGCGATCCGATGACGAAGTCGGACCCGCTCCGGGCCGCGGCGAGGAGGAGCGGCAGGTCCGCCGGGTCGTGCTGGCCGTCCGCGTCCACGAAGGCGACGTGGCTGAAGGGCTCGGAGAGGAGCACGGCCAGGCCGTCCCGGAGCGCGGTCCCCTTCCCGCCGTTGGCCTCCCGCCGGAGGACGCGGGCCCCGGCGGCGGCGGCGGCCGCGCCGGTCCCGTCCCGGCTTCCGTCGTCCACGACGAGAACGTCGGCCACGTACCGCCGGAGGCCGCGGACGACCTCCCCAACGCTCGATTCGCAGCCGAACGCCGGCAGCAGGGCGACGGGACGGACTTCGGATGCGGGCATCAAAGAAGTTGTTGACGAAACCGGGTCGTTTGTGAAAAGTATCACGAGCTTTCGCGATGGACACGCAGCAGGAATACCTTCCCATCCTCATGATGCTCGGCGCCGCGGTCCTGATCGCGGCACTTCTGCTCGTCCTGAACGCCTTCGTCGGCCGGAAGGTGCGAACCCGCCGAAAGCTCATGCCCTACGAGAGCGGCATGCCCCTCCTCGACGAGAGCCGGAAGCGGATCTCCATCAAGTTCTTCATCGTGGCGATGATCTTCATCCTCTTCGACGTCGACACGGCGTTCTTCTACCCGTGGGCCGTGATCCTGCGGGACGGAGGGGCCACGGCGTTCTGGGCCATGATGCCGTTCCTCGCCCTGCTGGTCCTCGGCGACGTCTACCTCTGGAAAAAGGGAGCGTTCGACTGGTAATGAGCGGCGGCGCGAACACGCCACTCGGCGAGCTCCCCGGGAACCCCCACGCCGCGGACCACGGCGCGCGCTCCTGCGGCCATCCGGTCGCCTTCGGCGCCGCGACGCGGGCCGCCTTCGACCGGCTCCTGACCCGGTACCCGACGAAACAGGCCGCCCTGCTCCCCACGCTCTGGCTGGCCCAGAAGGAGTTCGGCTGGATCTCGCGCGAGGCCGTCGACTACGTCGCCTCGCTCCTCGAGCTCTCCCCCGCCTTCGTCTGGGGCGTCGTGACCTTCTACACGATGTACAACCGCGCGCCGGTCGGGAAGCACCTGATCCAGTTCTGCACGTCGATCTCGTGCCACCTGAACGGCGCCGAGCAGGTCTACGCCGCCTGCCGGAGGAAGCTGGGGGACCTCAAGCCGGGCGAGACGACGCCCGACGGGAAGTACACGGTCGTCGAGGTGGAGTGCCTCGCGCAGTGCGACAAGGCCCCGGCCGTCCAGGTGAACGAGGACGACTTCTTCTACGTGACCGAGGAGAAGCTCGACGACTTCCTGAAGGGGCTCAAGTAGATGGCCGGGCTCGAGCCGATCCCCCCCGTCCTGACGGCGCGCCTCCGCAAGCCCGACAGCGCGAAGCTCGCGACGTACCTCGCCGACGGCGGGTACGCCTCGTGGAAGAAGGTCCTCGCGGGGGCCGCCTCGGGCGAGTGGACGCCGGCGAAGGTCACCGAGATGGTGAAGGCTTCCGGCCTCCGGGGCCGCGGCGGCGCCGGCTTCCCGTGCGGGATGAAGTGGACCTTCGTCCCGCCGAAGGAGAAGCGGGGCGGAAAGCCGGTCTACCTCCTCTGCAACGCCGACGAGTCGGAGCCGGGCACCTTCAAGGACCGCGTCCTGATCGAGCAGGACCCGCACCAGGTCCTCGAGGGGATCCTCCTCTCGAGCTTCGCGCTCGACGTGAGGCACGCCTACGTCTACATCCGCGGCGAGATGTGGCAGGGGGCGCGGATCCTGAACGAGGCGATCGCGGAGGCCGAGAGCGCGGGCCTGATCGGGAAAAACGTCCTCGGCTCGGGCCTCGACGTCGACGTCACCGTCCACCGGGGCGGCGGCGCGTACATCTGCGGCGAGGAGACCGCCCTCATCGAGAGCCTCGAGGGGAAGCGCGGCCATCCGCGGGTCAAGCCCCCCTTCCCGGCCGTCTGGGGCGCCTGGGGCTGCCCCACGGTGGTGAACAACGTCGAGACCCTCGCCTGCGTCAAGCACATCGTCGACCGCGGCGCCGACTGGTTCAAGGGGATCGGCCGGAACGACCGGAACACCGGCCCGAAGCTCTACTGCGTCTCGGGGCACGTCGAGAAGCCGGGGGTCTACGAGGCCCCGATCGGCATCCCGTGGGAGCAGCTCCTGGCCATGGCCGGCGGCGTCCGGGGCGGCCGGAAGCTGAAGGCCGTCATCCCCGGCGGCGCCTCGGCCCCGATGCTGACGGCCGCCGAGATCGCGGGGATCCCGATGGACTTCGACGGCCTCGCCGCCGCCCGGTCGATGTTCGGATCGGCGGCGATCATCGTCATGGACGAGACGACGGACATGCCGCGGGCCGTCACGAACATCTCCAAGTTCTTCGCCCACGAGTCCTGCGGCCAGTGCACCCCCTGCCGCGAGGGGACGCCGTGGCTCAACAAGGCGCTCAAGCGGATCGTGGCGGGCGAGGGGAAGAAGACGGACCTCGACCTCCTCCTCTCGATCGCGAACCAGATGGGGAACGGGATGACGATCTGCGTCTTCGCCGACGCGGCCATCGCACCGGTCCTCTCCGGCGTCTCGAAGTTCCGCGCGGAGTTCGAGGCCTACGTGGAGCGCTCCGCCCGGCCGGACTTCGCGGTGCCGCGCCCCGAGGCGGTCGGCGAGAAGGTGGCGGCGCGCGTCGCCGCCGGGATGCACGACTGATGGCGAAGGTCACCGTCGACGGCCGGACCGTGGAGGTCCCCGACAGCGCGAACGCTCTCGAGGCGTGCCGCGCCGCCGGGGTCGACGTCCCCCACTTCTGCTACCACCCGAAGCTCTCCGTCGTCGGCCAGTGCCGGATGTGCATGGTCGAGATCGAGGGGATGCCGAAGGTCCAGGCCTCGTGCACCGTCCCGATCCGCGACGGCATGGTGATCCAGGCCTCGAGCGAGCGGGCCCTCGCGGCGCGCAACGCCACGATGGAGTTCCTCCTGATCAACCACCCGCTCGACTGCCCCATCTGCGACCAGGCGGGCGAGTGCAAGCTGCAGGACAACGCCGTCGACGCGGGGATCCCGGTCTCCCGCACGTCCGAGCCGCGCCGGCAGTTCCCCGGCTACGACCGGACCCCGATCGGACCGAACGTCGTGGCCGACATGACGCGCTGCATCCAGTGCACGCGCTGCATCCGCTTCTGCCGGGAGATCACCGGCACGGGCGAGCTGACGTTCGTCGAGCGGGCCGGCCACACCTTCGTCTGGACCCACGAGGGGAAGCCCCTCGACAACGACCTCTCGGCCTGCACGGCGGACGTCTGCCCCGTCGGCGCCCTCACCGTCAAGGAGTTCCGCTTCCGCAAGCGCGTCTGGTGGCTCGACAAGACCCGCTCGGTCTGCGACGGCTGCGAGATCGGCTGCAACGTCTCGATCGAGCACCGCGACCGGGCCGTCTACCGCTTCCTCCCCCGCGTGAACCTCGCGGTCAACGACTTCTGGATGTGCGACCACGGCCGCTTCCGCGCCGAGGAGCTCAACGGGAACGAGTTCACGAA
>DAOMFB010000109.1:0-8233 GCA_035429585.1 Thermoanaerobaculia bacterium | reverse complement strand
GGATCGTCTCCCAGCTGTTGACCGAGAGCCTCCTGCTCTCGCTCGCGGGGGGGGATCCGGGCCGACGAGGTCAGACGGGATTCCGGACTCGACTCCCGGTCGTGGATTCGAAGAGAAGGCCCCCGCCTCGGCCGTGTGGGCGCTGTCGAATGAACCCTGAAAAGCGCAGGGCGGAGCTCCCAGGGCAGCCCATTAGTTCCCCCGAAGGGGCGTCACAGGGTGGCCCGTCAACGGAAGCTCCTCGACGTTCATATCGGTTCAAGGACATAAACCCATTCACGCACCGCGCAGGGCGCCGATCGATTCCTCTCCGGCCTTGGCCGGAACACCACCGGGAACGGAGCCCAGAATCTCGTCGAGCCTCTCGACCAGGCGCGTCGCGCGCTTCGCGACGAGCCCCGGATCCCCCTCCGAGAGCCTGACTCGATACTGGTAATAGTCGTCTGCGATGTTGAGCGCCGCCAGGATCGCGATCTTCGTCGCGTCCACCGTGGCCGCCTCCTGGGCGACCTCGCGCATCTTCTTGTCGACGAAGGCGGCCAGGTCGTGGATGTAGTCCGCGTCCGCGGCGGCCCGGACCGAGTAGGTCTGGCCGTAGATCTCGACCTGGGTGGCCTGGGTCGGCTTCTTCATCTCGTTCGCGGCTCCGGGCGCGGAGCCGAGGTCGAGGATAGCACGCCGATTCAGCGCTTTGCGGCGGGCGCGGCGCCCCTCACGCGCCCTCCAGCGAGGCGATCAGCTTCTCGATCCGGGCGCGCACCTCGGCCCGCTCGGTCTCGTACCGCCGGAGGGCTCCCGCGGCCTCGTCGCCCCTCCCGGCCGCCTTCCGCGCCTCGGCCAGCTCGGCGCGGAGCTTCTCCCGCTCGGCCTCCGCCGCGGCCGCGGCCGCCTTGAGCTTCCCGTTCTCCTCGAGCGTGGCCTTCAGGCGCTGGGCCAGCGCCTCGACCCGCTTCTCGAGGTGGGAGAAGACGGCGTCGAGCGGGTCGAGGTCCGCGGGCTTCTCGGTCTTTCCCTTGGGCGCGTTCGCATTCATGGCGTGGTCGTCCTTTCGTTCAGGCGCCCGGCGCCGGGATGCCGTCCACCTTCGTTGCCGGCAGGGCCAGGAGGCGCGCCGCCGCCGCGTCGCGCCAGGCGTTGATCTCCTCGCGCGCAAGCGAGCGGGACGGGGACCCGAATCGGAGCGTCAGCGTCGTCTTCACGAACCCGTCGGCCACGCCCGCCCCGCGGTAGCGCCCCTTCGCCTCCACGGCGACGAGCTCGGGCGGCGCGCCGTCGCGGACCCGCGACGCGAGCTCCCGCCACGGAACCGAGAGCGCGTGCGTCACGGTCAGGTCCACCTCGCTCCCGGGGAGCCGCGGCGGCGCCTCGACGGCGTCGGGCGGGGGCGGAATCCGGCGCGCGACGAGCCCGAGGTCGAGGTCCGCGACGACCGGGTCCTCGAGGTCCCACGCGGCCGAGAGCGGCGCGGCGAGGACGCCGACCCACCCCAGGCGGGCCCCGTCCGCCGCGAGGACGGCCGCGGCCCGGCCCGGCGCGAGGAACGGCAGCGCCGCGGCCTCGAAGGCCGGGTCCGGCAGCGCGAGGCCGCGGAAGAGCGCCGTGACGGCCCCGGACCCGTCGAAGAAATCGACCTCCGCCGGCGTCTCGGACCAGTGCCGGCGCCGCCGGCCCGTCAGGAGGAGCGCCACGCGGCGCTCCTCGCGGATCCGTTCCTCCAGGGGGCCCGCCGTCCCGATCCGGCCGTAGGCGTGCGCCACCTCGAAGAGGCCGAGGTCGCGGTTCCCCCGCCGGACGTTGTGCCGGGCGCTCTCAAGGAGGCCGATGACGGGCGTGGCGCGCATCGTGGAGAACGGCTCGGCGAGGGGGTTCTCGAGGACCACCGGCGCGCCGGGGGCCGCGGCCTCGAAGGGGCGGTTCTCCTCCTCGGAGACGAACGAGTAGGTCGAGGCCTCGAGAAGCCCCTGCGCCGCGAGGAGGTCGCGGACCCGGTCCTCGAACGCGAACGCCCGGCGGTCCTTCGCCGGGACGTAGGGGGCCGGAAGGGTCTCGGGGAGGCGGTCGTATCCCTCGCAGCGGATCGCCTCCTCGACGAGGTCCACCTCGGCCTCGACGTCGACCCGCCAGGAGGGGACCGCGACGCGGAGGGTCCCGTCCACCGGCACGGGGCGGAACCCGAGCTGCTCGAAGATCTCCTCGCAGCGCGCCGGCGGGATGGCGATCCCGAGGAACGCGTGGAGATGGTTCATCCGGAGCACGAGCGTCCGGGCCGCGCGAGGCGCCCGCCGGACGTCGATCAAGCCCTTCGCCACCGTCCCGCCGCCGTCCGCCACGATGAGCCGCACGGCCCGCTCGAGCCCCTCGACCGTCGCCTCGGGGTCGGCGCCGCGCTCGAAGCGGTGCGAGGCGTCGGTGTGCATGCCGAGGAGGCGCGCGCCGCGCCGGACGACGCCCGGGTCGAAGTGCGCCGACTCGAGGAGGATGCGCGTCGTCCGCTCGGAGATCGCCGTGTCGAGGCCGCCCATGATGCCGGCCAGGGCCACGGGCCGCTTCGCGTCGGCGATGACGAGGTGCTCCGCGGCGAGCGTCCGCTCGACGCCGTCGAGCGTCACCAGCTTCTCGCCGGGGCGCGCGCGGCGGACGACGATCGTCGGGAGGCCGTCGGCGTCCTTCGCCAGCTTGTCGAGGTCGAACGCGTGGAGCGGCTGGCCGACGTCCCAGAGGACGTGGTTCGTGGCGTCGACCGGCGAGGAGATCAGGCCCGCTCCGAGGGCGGCGAGCCGCTCCCCGACCGCCGCGCCCGCCGGGCGGACGCGGAGCCCCTCGACGACCCGTGCGGAGTACCGGCCGCAGAGAGTCGGCTCCTCGACGACGACCTTCGCGAGCGCCGCGACCGGCGTCTCCCCCTCCGGCACCGGACGGCCGGCTTCGGGGTCGCGGAACTCCCGGTGGAGGGCGACGGCGGCCTCGCGCGCGAGCCCCCGGTGGTTCATCGCGTCCGGGCGGTTGGCCGTGATCTCCACGTCGAGGACCGCCGACGGGCCGTCCCCCTCGACCGTCTCGACGACGAACCCGACGGCGGTCAGGCGCTCGCGGAGCCGCGCCGTCGGGGGCGGTTCTCCCGGGAGGTACGTCGCGAGCCACTCCTGTCGGAACTTCATCGGCTCACCACGTCCGGTCGAGGAAGCGGACGTCGTTCTCGAAGAGGAGCCGGAGATCGGGGATGCCGTAGGTCAGCATCGCGATCCGGTCGTATCCGCCGCCGAACGCGAAGCCGCTGTAGCGCTCCGGGTCGATCCCGCCGTTCTCGAGGACCTTCGGGTGGACCATTCCGGCCCCCATGATCTCGATCCAGCCCGAGCCCGAGCAGACCCGGCACCCCTTCTGGTCGCAGAAGACGCAGGAGACCGCCACCTCGACGCCCGGCTCCACGAACGGGAAGAAGGTCGGCCCGAACCGGATCTTCGCCTTCGGCGAGAAGAGCTGCCGGAAGGCGGCGGCCAGCGTCCCCTTCAGGTCCGAGAACGTGATCCCCTCGTCGACCGTCAGGCCCTCGACCTGGTGGAAGACCGGCGAGTGGCGCGGGTCGATGGCGTCCTTCCGGTAGACGCGGCCCGGAATGATGATCCGGATCGGCGGCTCCTGGGAGAGCATCGTCCGGATCTGGACCGGCGACGTGTGCGTCCGGAGCAGCAGGCGGTCGCGCCCCGTCCCGCCGTCCTTGACGAAGAAGGTGTCCACCTCGTCCCGCGCGGGGTGGTCCGGGGGGAAGTTGAGCGCCTCGAAGTTGTACCAGTCGGTCTCGATGTCCGGGCCGTCCGCCACCTCGTAGCCGAGCGCGCGGAAGGCGTCCTCGATCCGCCGCCGGACCACGGTCAGCGGGTGGAGGCGCCCCACGGCCGGAACCCGCGGCGGGAGCGTCACGTCCACGGCCCGCGCCGCCTCGGCCGAGGCGCGCGCGCGCTCCTCCGCCGCGGCCTCGAGCCGCTTCAGCGTCTCCTCGACCTCGGCCTTCAGCGCGTTCACCTTCGCGCCGAAGGCGGCCTTCTCCTCCTTCGGGACGTTCCGCAGCTCCGCCAGGAGCGCCGTCACGGCGCCCTGGCTCCGGCCGAGCCACCTCACGCGGAGCGCCTGGACCGCCGGGACGGACGTCGCCCCGGCGGCCTCCCCGCGGAAGGCCGCGAGCCGCTCGTCGACGAGATGGACCGACGTCCCGGCCAATGCCGTCGATCAGGCCGAGGCGGGGGCGGCGGCGAGGGCGTTCTTGGCCGAGGCCACGAGCGAGGCGAAGCCCTTCGGGTCCTCGACCGCGATCTCGGCGAGCATCTTCCGGTTCACGTCCGAGCCCGCCTTCTTGAGCCCCGCCATGAGCTTCGAGTAGCTCATGTCGTGCATCCGGGCCGCGGCGTTGATCCGGACGATCCAGAGGCCGCGGAAGTCGCGCTTCCGCTGCTTGCGGTCGCGGGTCGCATAGACGAGCGAGCGCTCGACCTGCAGCTCGGCGATGCGGAAGCAGTTGTGCTTGGTGCCGTAGTAGCCCTTGGCCAGCTCCAGTACCCGCTCCCGGCGGTTCTTTCTCTTGGGTCCGCGCTTGACGCGAGGCATCGTCGTTTCTCCTTATTTCCGCAGGCTCACGCGTACGGGAGCATGGTCCGCACGACGCGCGTGTCGGCCTTGGAGACGAGCGTCTCCTTGTCGAGGCCGCGCAGCCGGTTGGAGTTCTTCTTCGTGAGGATGTGCCGCTTCATCGCGTGGCTCCGCTTGAACTTGCCGGTGGCCGTCTTGCGGAACCGCTTCGCGGCTCCCCGGTGGGTCTTTCGCTTCTGTGTCGCCATGTGAAAAGCGCTCCTTCGCGTGGGATGTCAGTGCTTTTTCGCCGGGCCGAGGATGAGGTGCATCCGGTTTCCCATGATCTCGTGGCCGCCCTCGGCGTGGGCCTTCCCCTCGAGGTCGGCGATCAGGCGGTCGAGGACCTTCCGGCCGTTCTCCATGCGCGACATCTCGCGCCCGCGGAACTGGACCGTCGCCTTGACCTTGTCGCCCTCTTCGATGAACCGGACGATGTTTCGCAGCTTGAAGTCGTAGTCGTGGTCGTCGATGTTCGGCCGGAACTTGATCTCCTTGACCTGAGTCACCTTCTGCCGCTTCTTCGACTCGTGCTCTTTCTTCTTCTTCTCGAACGTGAACTTGCCGAAGTCCATCACCTTGCAGACCGGGGGCTCGGCCTGCTCGGCGATGACGACGACGTCGAGCCCCTCTTCGCGCCCCTTCGCGAGCGCCGTCTGGGGATCGACGACGCCGACCTGCTCCCCGGTCGAGGTGATCAGGCGGACCTGCGGGAAGCGGAGGATGTACTCGTTGATCGGGGCGTTCTTGGTCGGGGGAATCCGGGGACCACCTCTGAAGAATGCGATGGGGATGTCCTCCTTACTGCTGCCGGGCGGTTGACGTGGGCTCCGCGAGGCCTGCAAGCGATCGCGAAGCCGTTGCGGTCTTCATTCTTCCGATGAGGGCGTGGAGGGAGAGGTTCTTTTCCTCCTTGCCGTGGCGGAGGCGCAGCGAGACCGTGCCGGCCGCGGCCTCCTTCTCGCCGACGATCAGGAGGGCCGGGACCTTCGAGAGCTCCCCGTCGCGGATCCGGGCGCCCAGCTTCTCGTTCCGGAGGTCGGCCGTCGCCCGGAGGCCCCCGGCCACGAGCCGGCGGAGGACGTCCTCGGCGTAGGCGTTCGCCTTCTCCGAGACCGGGACGACCCGCACCTGCTCGGGCGCGAGCCAGAACGGGAAGTCGCCCCCGGTGTGCTCGATGAGGATCCCGAAGAAACGCTCCAGCGACCCCAGGATCGCGCGGTGGAGCACGACCGGGCGCTGCTTCGAGCCGTCCTCGGCCGTGTAGTGGAGGTCGAACCGCTCGGGGTTCGAGAAGTCGACCTGCAGCGTCCCGAGCTGCCAGGCGCGGCCGATGGCGTCCGTCACCTGGAAGTCCAGCTTCGGCCCGTAGAAGGCGCCGTCGCCGTGGTTCATGAAGTAAGACCAGCCGGCGAGGGACGCGGCGCGCTTCTCGAAGGCCCGGGCGAGGGCCGTCTCGGCCTTGTCCCAGTTCGCGACCTCGCCCATGAACTTCTCCGGGCGCGTGCCGAGCCCGACCTTCACCTCGCCGAAGCCGAACGTCGCGTAGACCTCGTGGATGAAGTCGAGGAAGCGGTCCATCTCCGCGGGCATCTGGTCGAGCGTGACGAAGATGTGCGAGTCGTCCTGGCAGAACGTCCGGACCCGCGTCAGCCCCTGCGTCACGCCGGAGCGCTCGTACCGGTGGAGGCGCCCGAAGTCGGCGTACCGGACCGGCAGGTCGCGGTAGGAGAAGGCGTGCGACCCGTACATCAGGAAGTGCCCGGGGCAGTTCATCGGCTTGACGCCGAACTCCCGCTCGTCGATCTGGGTGAAGTACATGTTCTCGCGGTAGTTGTCGTAGTGCCCCGACTGCTTGAACAGCTCCACGTCAAAGATCTGCGGCGAGATGACCTCCTGGTAGCCGTACTTCACGTACAGCTCGCGCATGAACTGGACGAGGAGGTTGTAGACCGTGGCCCCCTTCGGGAGGAAGAAGGGCGAGGCCGGCGCCAGCGGGTGGAGGAGGAAGAGGCCCAGCTCCTTCCCCACCTTCCGGTGGTCGCGGGCCTTCGCCGCCTCGAGCCGGGCGAGGTGCTCGTCCAGCTCCTTCTGCGTCAGGAACGACGCCCCGTAGATCCGCTGGAGCATCGGGTTGCGCTCGTCGCCCTTCCAGTAGGCGCCGGCGGCGTGCGTCAGCTTGAAGACGCCGAGCTTCCCCGTGGAGGGGACGTGCGGCCCGCGGCAGAGGTCGATGAAGTCGGCCTGCCGGTAGCAGGAGACCGTCGCGTCGGGAATGTCCGAGACGATCTCGACCTTCAGCGGGTCGTTCTGCGCCTCGAAGATCTTCACGGCCTCGCCCTTCGGCATGTCGAGGCGGAGGATCTCGTTGTCCTCGGCGACGATCTTCCGCATCTCGGCCTCGATCTTCTCGAGGTCCTCGGGCGTGAAGGGCCGGCCGGGGTCGAAGTCGTAGTAGTAGCCGTTCTCGATGGCCGGCCCGATCCCGATCTTCACGCCGGGGAAGAGCCGCTTCACGGCGTTGGCCGTCAGGTGGGCCGTCGAATGGCGGTAGAGCTCGAGCGCGTCCGGGTGCCTCGGCGTCACGACCTCGAACGGCCCCGACTCCGCGAGCGGGCGGGAGAGGTCGAGGACGCGGCCGTTCAGCTTCACGGCGAGGGCGTCCTTGGCGAGGCCGGCGCCGATCGACGCGGCCACGGTGCGGCCGGTCGTTCCCTTCGGGACCTCTCGGACGGACCCGTCGGGGAGCGTCAGGCGGATGACGTCGCTGGCTGTCGTGGCGGCGGTGGCGGACATGACTCGACCTCTCCTTTCCCTCTCTGGAAGGAGGCGAACCGGGAGGCCTTGTGGGCTTGATCGAGGGGGGGGATGGTAGGCGCTAGCGGACTCGAACCGCTGACCCCTTCCGTGTGAAGGAAGTGCTCTACCGACTGAGCTAAGCGCCTGCGGAGCGGATGCCGCGCGATGCCGGCCGGCGGATGGTAGGCGCGAGCAGGATCGAACTGCTGACCCCTACCGTGTCAAGGTAGTGCTCTCCCACTGAGCTACGCGCCTTCTTCCGTCGTCCGGGGGCTGCCGGCGGGAGACCCACGGGGGTGCTTCAATCCCCGCCCTCGACCCGGATCGTCTTCTCCAAAGAGCAGTTCCCGGCTCTCGCCGGAGCCGCGGAGGATAGCACAGGGCTCCGGTTCCCGGCCCCCCGGCGGAGGCGGATCCGCCCGCCCGCGCCGCCCGCCGTCCGGCCTCCGCCGGCCTTCCATTGAGATAGCATCTCGACGACAACGTGACCCGCTGCCCCCGCTGCGACGCCGAGGTGCCCGGCTCCGGCCGCTTCTGCCCGGCGTGCGGGGCGGAGGTGGCCTCCGCCTCGCGTCTCCCGACCGCGCTCGGGGGGACGCCGGCCGCCCCCCGCCCCCCGTCCTCCGTCGGCCGCCTCGCGACCTCCGACTCGATCGACCTCGGCGCCTTCACGCCGGGGACGATGGTCGGCGGGCGGTACCGGATCATCGATCCGCTCGGCGAAGGCGTGATGGCCACGGTCCACCTCGCGTACACCACGTCCGCTGCGTCGGTGGCGAAGCTCGGGGTCATCAAGCTCCTGCACCCCGAC
>DAOMFB010000108.1:0-8279 GCA_035429585.1 Thermoanaerobaculia bacterium | reverse complement strand
GTCCTGAAGCGGTCCCCCTCGGTCTGGGCCGATCCGTCGGGACGGACGGCGCTCGTCCTCGCCGGGAACCCCGGGATGGCCTCGGGCGGGACCGGCGACGTCCTGACCGGCATCGCCGGCGCCTTCCTCGCCCGCGGGCTCGGGGCCTGGGACGCGGCGGCCGCCGCGGCGCTCCTCCACGGAATCGCGGGCGACCTCGCGGCCGAGGCGGTCGGGCAGGAGGCGCTCGTGGCGTCCGACGTCACGGAGTTCCTCGGGGCGGCCTTCGGACTTCTCCGGGAGGCGCGGCCGTTCTGAGGGAGGAGCGGATCTGTCCCGACGAGTCCGCGACGCAGCGGCTGGGCCGGGAGCTGGCGCGGCAGCTCCGGCCGGGAGACGTCGTCCTCCTCTACGGTGACCTCGGGAGCGGGAAGACCGTCTTCGTCCGGGGCCTCGCCGAGGGCCTGGGGGTCGACCCGGCCGAGGTCGCCTCGCCGACCTTCGCGCTGGTCCACGAATACGGACCGGCCGGGCGTCCCCCCGTCCTCCTCCACGCCGACCTCTATCGGCTCGCGGACGAGACCGCCGGACGGAGCATCGGCGACCTCGGGCTGGACGCCCGCGGCGGCGCGGTCCTCGCCGTCGAGTGGCCCCGGCCGCCGGTCAGCGGCCTCGACGCCGTCCGGGTGACGCTCGAGGAGATGCCCGGCGGGGCGCGGAGGATCCGGATCGACCGGCCCTGAGCCGGCTACTTCCCGAAGGCGTAGGTGAGACCCCCGGTCACCTCGCCGCTGCCGTACCAGTTCGATCCCCAGTAGTAGTAGCAGCCGTGCGTGCAGCCGCCGCCGTAGTACCCCTCGCTGTCGCTGATGTATGCGCTCCGGTAGCGCCCGTCCACGCGGACCGCGAGCTTCGGGGTGACCCACATCTTCACGCCGCCGCCGATGGTCGCCACGAACCGGGTGTCCGCTCCGGTGGACTCGCCCGGGACGCTGGCGCTGAACGTCATCGCGCCCGCGCCGGCCATGAGGTACGGGACGATCCGGCCCCGCGTGAGGTTCACGATGACGTCCCCCTCGTAGATGTTGTTCGTCATCGTGCCCAGCTTCACCGTCTGCCCGAACAGGACGTCGCCACCGGGACCGGTGATGTCCGCCTTCGCCTGGGCCCACTCGAACTCGATCGCGACGACGCGGTTCAGGTTGTAGCCGAGCCGGGCACCGTACGTCACCGCCGACGAGATGTTCACGTCGTTGAGGAAGAGGGCGTTCGAGCCGGCGTAGAGGGTCCCGCCGAAATATCCGCCGCCGAACCCGCTGAGCTCGAAGGTTCCCGTCCGGTCCTGCGCCGCGGCGGTCCCGGACCCGGCGAGGGCGGCTGCCGCCACAAGGAGAATGAAGAGCTTCCGTCTCATCTTTCTGACCTCCACCGTCCTCTTCTGCGGACTGCCAGCCGCCAGACGGCCGTCTTTCCGGAGGACAAGCAATCGCCGTTCCCGGAGCCCTCAGGGGCCGGGGGGGTGCCCGTTGGCGCCGGTCAGCCCGGGGATGACGGTCGTCACGACGAGAGCCATCGTCAGGGCGACCATGACCGCGCAGGTCCCCCAGGCCACGACGTTCCAGACGCGCCCGTTCACGTGCTCGCCCATGAGATCGGCGCGGTTCACCAGCAGGCACATGAAGACGAGCACGAAGGGCAGGAGCAGCCCGTTCAGGACCTGTGACAGGAAGAGGACGGGGACGAGCGGGACGCGCGGGATCAGGATGACGCCGGCCCCGAGGACGATCAGGACCGTGTAGAGCGTGTTGAACTGCGGGGCCTCCCGCCAGCTCTTGTCCACGCCGGCCTCGAAGCCGAGCCCCTCGCAGACGGAGTAGGCCGTCGCGAGCGGGAGGATCGAGGCGGCGAAGAGGGAGGCGTTCGCGAGGCCGAAGGCGAAGAGCGCCTTCGCCCATTTGCCGGCCAGGGGCTCGAGCGCCACCGCCGCCTCGGCGGCGCCCTCGATCCGGATCCCGCGCGGGAAGAGCGTCGCCCCGCACGCCACGATGATGAAGAAGGCGACGACGGACGCGAACGCGCAGCCGACCACGACGTCCCAGCGGGAGAGGGCGTAGTTCTCGGCGTCGATCCGCTTCTCGACGATCGACGACTGCAGGTAGAACTGCATCCAGGGGGCGATGGTCGTCCCGACGAGGCCGATGATCATCAGGATCCAGGCCGCGTTCGACTCGATGTGCGGCTCGACGGTCTGCCGGATGACGTCCTTCCAGACGGGCTTGGCGAAGAACGCCGAGACGACGTAGGTCAGGTAGACGGTGCAGGCGATGAGGAAGATCTTCTCGACCGTCTTGTAGTTCCCCTTCACGACGAGCCACCAGACGGCGGCGGCTCCGATCGGAACGGAGACCCACCGGGGAACGCCGAAGATCTCGAGGGCGGCGGCCCATCCGGCGAACTCGGCGACGGTGTTCCCGATGTCGGTGACGAAGAGGGCCGAGAGGATGTAGAAGGTCATCCGGAGGCCGTAGTTCTCCCGGATCAGCTCCCCGAGCCCCTTGCCCGTGATGGCGCCGAGGCGGGCGGACATCTCCTGGACCACGATGAGAGCCACGCCGATCGGCAGCATCGTCCAGAGGAGCGAGTAGCCGAAGTGGGCCCCCGCGATCGAGTAGGTCGCGATGCCGCCCGCGTCGTTGTCGACGTTGGCGGTGATGATCCCGGGCCCGAGGACGGCCAGGAAGAGCGTCAGGCGGCGGCGCCAGTCCGGCACGGCGGCGCGCAGCTCGCCGGAGGCGCGGGGGGGCGTCAGCGGCTCCTCCGGCGGCGCGCGGGGCGCTCCTTGAGGCGGTCGAACACGTCGTCGATCGTGATGAGGCCCGCCATCACCCCCTCCGGATCGGTCACGGGGAGGGCGAGGAGGTCGTATTTCGACATCATCTCGGCCACGTCCTCGGCCGGGATGTCGGGCGTCACGGTGCGCACCGGGCTCGTCATCACCGAGTCGAGCGTCTGGTCGTCGTCGGCGGCCAGGAGCTCCCGGACGGAGAGGACGCCGACGACCCGCTCGCGCTCGTCCACGACGTAGAAGTAGGAGACGACTTCGGCTTCGCGGGCGAGGGCCCGGAGGCGGGCGAGGGCCTCGCGGACGGTGAGGGACGGCGGCAGGGTCACGTAGCTCGTCCCCATCAGGCCGCCGGCCGTGTTGTCGTCGTGGACGAGGAGCTCGGTCACCTCCTCGGCCGCTTCCTTCTCCATCAGCCGGACGAGGCCCCGGGCCTGCTCGCCCGGGAGGTCGCCGAGGACGTCGGCGGCCTCGTCCGCCGGCATCTGCTCGAGGATCTCGGAGGCCTGGGGCGCCGGCATCTCCTCGAGCAGCTCGACCTGCACCTCGGGCTCCAGCTCGTGGAGGGTCTCGGCCGCCGTCTCGACGTCGAGCTTCCGGAAGATGCCGCTCCGCTCGGGCACCGGGACCTGCGAGAGGATCTCCGCGAGATCGGCCGGGTGGAGCCGCGCGAGCTTCTCGTGGGGCATCGTCGTCTCCAGCCGGTCGAGCTTCGGCGTCAGGGGCTGCATGGAGTCCCAGGGAATGAGCCGCGAGGGAATCGAGGCATCGGAGAAGCGGCCTCCCCGCGGCGTGACGCCGGCGCCGAAGACCCTCCGGACGAAGCCCCTCGGCCCCACGTCGGCCGCGGTCAGGACGAGGTCGCCGGAGACGATGTCGAGCTTCAGGTCGTTGACGCGGACCACCTTGACGCCGTTGATGTCGACGATCTGCTTGTCGAGGAGGTGCTTGGCGAGGAGGATCTCCTCCTCGAGCGGCGCCCGGTGGAGGAGGTCCTCGCGGGAGAGGCGGGTGCGCACCGCGCCGCGCTGGAAGATCGCGACGTCCTCCCAGGGAAGGACGAACGTCTCGAACCGGTCCCGGAGCAGGAGGCCCGTGATCTTCGGGAACGGGGACCTCACCCCGGTGTCGACCACGAGGTCGCCGATCCGCCCTACGGGCCGGCGGGCCACGTCGAGGACCCGCGCGCCGAGGAACTCCGAGAGGAAGAACCCCTCGTGCGCCGGAACGGCGGGGGCCTGGGGCGGCGTCGGCCTCATCGGGACGGGCATCGGTCCGATTGTCGGGAAGGGGTTCGAGTTGGTCAATGAAAGTCGTCTTCTTTTCGGTAAGCTCGCGCCATGACGTCACCGGGCCTTCGGCGGGCGGTCCCGCCCCAGACCGCCGCGCTGCTCGTCGTGACCCGGGGAGGGGGGGTCGAGTCGGTGCACCGCGGCTCGGTCGCCGTCGTGGCGGCCGACGGGCGGCTTCTCGCGGCCGCCGGAGACCCGCTGCAGCCCGTCTTCCTCCGGTCGGCGGCCAAGCCGTTCCAGCTCACGCCGTTCCTGGCGGCCGGCGGCGAGCGCCGCTACCGGCTGTCGACCGAGGAGATCGCCGTGGCCGCCGCGTCGCACGGCGGCGAGCCCTTCCACACGCGAACGGTCCTCGGGCTGCTGCGCCGGGGCGGCTTCGGCGTGGACGACCTCCACTGCGGCGCCCACGCGCCGATGCGGGAGGAGACCGCCCGCGCCCTCTCCTTCCGCCACGAGAAGCCGAACGCCCTCCACAACAACTGCTCGGGCAAGCACGCCGCGATGCTCCTCGCCTGCCGGCTCTTCGGAGAGGATCCCGGGACCTACTGGCGCGCCGAGCATCCCCTGCAGCGGAGGATCCTGGACGTCGTCTCCCGGATGACGGGCGTTCCGGAGGAGCGGATCGGGCGGGGCGTGGACGGCTGCTCGGTCCCGGTCTACCAGGTCCCCCTCTACAACCTCGCCCTCGCCTACGCCCGTGTCGTCGGTCCGCGGCTGGCCGGCGAGTCGCCGCGGGAGTTCGCCGCGCGGCGCCGGATCGTCGGAGCGATGACGGCCGCGCCCGAGATGGTGGCCGGCACCGGGCGTTTCACGACGAGCCTGATGCGCGAGTACGGCGGCGGCCTCCTCGGGAAGGAAGGGGCCGAGGGCGTCTACGCCGTCGGCGCCCCGCCCCGCCTCGCGGCGGTGCTCCCCGTGAACGGCGCGGTCGGCATCGCCCTGAAGATCGAGGACGGCGCGGAGCGGGGGCGGGACGCGGTGACGGTCGAGGTGATGCGTCAGCTCGGGCTGGCGGCGGGATCGCGGCTCGCGCGACTTCGCCGCCTGGCGCGCCGGCCCGTGCGGAACGTCCGGGGCGAGGTGGTGGGAGGGATGAAGCCCGTTTTCTCCCTCGACCTCTTCGCGCCGGAGCGGACGCCCGGGCGGGCGCGGTGAGGCGCTTCCGGGTCGGGAAGGTCGTGCAGGGGCTCCTGCTCGGGACCTGCACGGCGGTCGTCCTGGCGCTGACGCTTTTCGTCCAGGGGCGCCCCGGCGTCCGGACGAACCTCGCCCCCTTCGAGGACCTCCAGCGGCTCTCGGCGCTGGCCAGCCGGCGCGGGATGCTCTCGAACGGCGTCCTCTTCGCGGTGGCCGGCATCGCCGGTAACCTCGTCATGTTCGCGGCCTGGGCCTACCTCGCGTGGAAGTTCCTGGACGGCAAGGGCCGCTCCCCGTGGCGGAACGACGTCGACGTCCTCGTCGCGGGAACGCTCTTCTCCGTCGGGATCGAAGCGGTCCAGCTCTTCCTGCCGACCCGGGCGGCCGACATCAACGACGTCTTCTGGAACGTCCTCGGGACGGTCGCCGGGCTCCTCCTGGCCCACCTCGGGACGATGGTCCAGCTCGACTGGGAATAGCGCCCTAGAATCCCCGGGAGTCGGTGAGCCGGAGTGGCGGAACGGCAGACGCGGGGGACTCAAAATCCCCTGGCCGCAAGGCCGTGAGGGTTCGAGTCCCTCCTCCGGCACCGGTCATTGACGATCCGGGGGGCGGAGAGTACGCTGACGATCCCAATCCGGGAGGAGGAGATTTCAGCCGTGGCGTTCAAGGTCGGCGACAGGCTCGTCTATCCGAACCACGGAGTCGGCGTCGTCGAGCGCATCCAGGAGTCTTTGCTCGACGGATCGCCCTCGCCCTGCTACCAGCTGCGGCTGATGGCGAACAACTCCCGGGTCATGGTCCCCGTCCGGAACTCCGACCGCATCGGCCTCCGCCCGCTGACGCGGCGCGCCGAGGTGGGGAGCGTCTTCCGCGTTCTGGAGACCGGCGACGCCGCCCCGACCGGGGACTGGAAGGGCCGCTACAAGCAGAACCTCGACAAGATGCGCTCCGGCCGCCTGACCGAGATCGCCGACGTCCTGAAGAACCTGAGCTGGGTCCAGAAGCAGAAGGCGCTCTCCTTCCGCGAGAAGAAGATGTTCGAGCGGGCGCGGTACCTGATCGTCTCGGAGATCGCGCAGATCAACGGCCTCGCGGAGCCCGAGGTGGAGTCGGAGGTCGACAAGGCGCTCGGCCGCTCGATGGTCCGCCGCCGGCCGGTCGGCCGCGACCACTGACCCGGACGGCCGCCGCGACGGAGGCCGCCTCTCTCCCGTATAGTCCGCGGGATGTCTCTGCGCACCGCAGCGGCTTCGATGCTTCTCGCGCTCGCCGTCGCCGTGCCGGCGCGCTCCGCCGGGCCGCCGCGGGGCGAGAGCGTCCTCGACTTCCTCTCGGTCTGGCTCGAGATGGAGCGGAAGGGAGCCGGAGAGGACGTCGAGGACTTCGACCGGGCGACGGCCCGCCTCACGCGCGCCGAAGGTGACCTGACGGCCGCCGTGCAGAAGCTCGCCCGGATGGCCCGGGAGGGAACCGGCGACCGGCAGGCGGTGGCGAACGCGGAGGACGCCGTCACCGAGGCGGAATCGCGCGTGCGGGGCGAACAGGAGCGCCGGCGGGTCCTCTCGGCGCGCCTCGCGGACCGCGTGCGGAGAATCTCGTCGCTGCGCGAGGAGGTCCTCCGGCGGCGCGAGGCCGGGCGCACGGCGGACGACCCGCTGTCGGGCCGCTGGGACGTCACCATCAATCCGGGTCCGCGCCGCGCCCTCTTCCGGCTGGTCCTCGACGGGACGCTCGTCTGGGGCGACTACACCATGGACGGCGGCTTCCGCGGGTCGTTCCGCGGAACGCTCGTGGCGGACCGGCTGTTCCTGGAGCGGATCGACAGCGAACGGGGAACCGACGCCCGGTTCTGGGGGCGGGTGGTGCCCTCGCAACGACGAATCACGGGGACCTGGGAGGCGACGGCGCTCGCCCCCGCCACGGGACCGGTGGCCGGCTCATGGACGGCCGTTCCGGCGAAGGACCCCGAAGACGGAGACTAGAGATGATCTCGGAACAGGACGACCACATCCCCGCCCCCGCCGGGCCGGCTTCGAAGAAGGGCGCCGCGGCGACTCCCGCCGCCTCGCGCGCCGGCCTGCCCGCGTGGGGGGACCGCGTTCTCTTCGCGGCGCTCGGCCTTCTGCTCGGGTTCGCGGCGGCGTACCTCTACCTGGAGCGCAGCGGCCGGGGCGGCGCGCCGGCGCCGGCCGACCCGCACGCCGGCCTGCAGGGCTTCCAGGCCGGAGCCACCCGGGACCTGCCCGGCTCCGGCGGCGGCGCCCCGTCGATCTCGGTGAACCCGGCCCTCCGCCAGCGCATTTCCGAGCTGGAGGCGGCCCTGACGAAGGACCCGCAGAACGGCGACCTCCTGGTCCAGCTGGGGAACGCGGCCTATGACACCGAGGACTGGCGCCTCGCGGTGGACGCCTACGAGCGGGCTCTGAAGGTCCGGGGGGACGATCCGAACGTCCTGACCGACCTCGGCGTCTCCTACCGGAGCCTCGGCGACTTCGACCGGGCGCTCGCGATGTTCGACCGCGCCCTCAAGGTCGCCCCGGACCACTGGCAGGCGGCCTTCAACAAGGTCGTCGTCCTCGGCATCGACAAGGGGGAGATCGCCAAGGCGAAGCAGCTCCTCGCCCGTCTGAGGGCGAGCGGCCAGCAGCTGCCGGCGCTCGACCAGCTGGAGAAGACGCTCGACCAGCGGCCGGCCGGCCGTTAGGACGGCGGGGCCCCGGGTGTCCGGCGACCTCTTCGGCGACGACGCCGACCGGACGGAGCCGGCGCCGGCGGCCCCGGACGCCCCCCTCGCGGACCGCATGCGTCCGCGCGACCTCCCGGAGGTCGTCGGGCCGCCCGAGCTCGTGGGACCCGGGTCCTTCCTCGCCCGGGCCATCGCGGAGGACCGGGTCCCGTCGCTGGTCTTCTGGGGCCCTCCCGGCAGCGGCAAGACCACGCTGGCGCGGATCGTCGCGGCCCGGACGCGGGCGCGGTTCCTCGCCTTCTCGGCGGTCGTCTCCGGCATCAAGGAGATCCGGACGGTC
>DAOMFB010000107.1:0-8292 GCA_035429585.1 Thermoanaerobaculia bacterium | reverse complement strand
CGAGAAGGCGCAGGTCGAGCCGGGGGAGCGGGTCGTCGTGACGGCGGCGGCCGGGGGCGTCGGGACGGCGCTCCTCCAGCTCCTCTCGCGCCGCGGCGCCCGCGTCCTCGCGCTCGCGGGGTCCGAGCCGAAGCTCGCCCTCTGCCGCGACCTCGGGGCGGAGGCGGCGGGCACGTACGGCGAGACGGAGCGGCTGCTCGGCGAGCGCTTCGACGGCGCGGCCGACGTCGCGATGGACGCCATCGGCGGCCGGATCTACCGGCGGCTCTGGAGGCGCCTCGCCCCCGGCGGGCGGTACGTCCTCTTCGGCCTCGCGGCCGCGGCGGGGGGACGGGGGGTCTCGCCGCTCCGCGCCGTCCGCGAGGCGCTCGGCATGGGGGTCCTCGTCCCGTTCCGGACGGTCGAGGCCTGCCGGACGCTGATCGGCTTCAACCTCTCGCTCCTGCCGCAGAAGACGGGGGCGCTCCGCGAGGCCGCGGCCGCGCTCTTCGCGGAGGTCGCCTCCGGGCGGCTGAAGGCGATCCTCGGGCCCCGCTTCCCCTTCGAGCGGCTCCCCGACGCCCACCGCGCCCTCGCCTCCCGCGCGACGACCGGGAAGGTGCTCGTCAGCGTGCCGTGACCGGAGGACCGGGGCTACTTCAGCCCCTCGACGAGGTAGAGCTCCGAGAGGACGCGCTCGTAGGAGTAGGCGAAGGCGCCGGTGGCGGGCGAGACGATGACGGCGCTGATCTTGGAGTGGCCTCCGACGGAGATGCTCACGGATTCCTCCGGGCGGATCTCCGCCCACGGCTCCACGCGTCCGTCCTCCAGACGAAGGCGGAGGATCCTCCCGGTGTCCCGGTAGCCGATGACGAAGAGGGACCGGCCGTCCGGATCCCACGCGAGCGGGAAGAGGCCCGGCGTCCACCCGGGGATCGGGCGGGCCGGCCCCCCGTCGAGTGAAAAGAGAGCGAATCTCTCCGGTGTCTCCTCGCACCCCGCGATCGTCTTCTCGTCCGGCGACAGGAGGGCGAGGAAGAGGTTCTTCGGCCCGATCCGGCGGCTCTTCCCGGACGAGATCGTCAGCTCGTAGAGGTTCTGGGAGCGGTTCTCGTCGACGCCGAGGAAGAAGATGCGGTCGCCGTCCGACGACCAGCCGACGAAGCTGTCGTACCTCACCGGAAGCTCCAGCGTGCGCGCCTCCTGCGGCCCGATCGGGAGAAGGTGAAGTCGGGTCGGCTCGTCCGTCCTCCGGGAGAGGGCCCATTTCGCGTCGGGGGAGAGGGCCTCGGCGCGGCCTTCCCCGAGTCGTGTCGCCGGCGAACCGTCCGTCGCCCGGACGTACGTCCCGGCCACGACCGAGGGTCCGCTGCCGCGGTCGGTGAAGAGGATCAGCGTGCCGTCGCGCGAGAGGTCCGCGAGCTCGGACTGGACGAGCCAGGTCAGGTCGCGCTCGGCCGCGTCCCTCGAGGGCCTGAAGCGGATCCCCCGGCGGCTCTCCTGGTGTCTCAGGAGGACGCGTCCGTCGCGCGAGACGTCCTCGAGGAGAACCGTCGGGGGAGTTCTCAGGAGTTCGCGCACCCCGCCCCGGAGGTTCACGGCGAGGACGGTCTGCGGGAAGGCGTCTCCCGCGGAGAACCAGACCTCGTCTCCCCTCGGGGACCAGACGGGACTCAGGGCGAGCCCTCGGCCCTTCGAGAGGACGCGTCGCGTTCCCCCGCGATCGAACGTGACGATCGCGAGGCCCTCGCTTTCCCCGACGTCCTGGACGGCGACGAGGAGGCTCCCGTCGGGAGAGATTCGGGGGCTCAGGAAGGTCCCCGTGGCGAGCTTCCTTCCGAGCGGATACTCGAGGTCCACCCGGCCGGCCGTGCGGAGGTCCACGGCCGCCACGGCCAGGTCCGTCCCGCCCCGCGCGATGTCCGCCGAGGCGACGAGCTTGCGGATCTGACGCGGGGTTCCGCCGCCGAGGGGCGCCAGCGCCAGCGTCCCCGTGAAGTAGGTGGCGAGATCGTCGTAGTTCTTGCAGATGCGGAAGGCGATGTCCCCCGTGCCGTTGATGCCGCAGAGCCAGGCTTCGGAGATTCCCAGAGGACGCGACCCGGACGTCGAGAGATGAGTCGAGAAGATCTCGCTCGGCTTCCCCTCCCACGCGGCGCTGTAGATGACGGTCTGGCCGTCCGGGGCGAAGCGGGCGCCGGTGACGTGGCCGCGCTGGAAGGTGAGCCGCCGGAAGGTGGGGAGGGGCTTCGGCGCGCGCCACGTGATCGCCAGGCCGATGGCCGCCGCCGCGATCACCGCGAGGAGGGCCGTGGCGGCCGCCCAGGCTCTCGGCGTCGCCCGGCGCTCGGAGCCGGTGCGGATGCCGGGAACGGACACCCCGCTGCTGATCTCCGAGGCGTGGTCCCTCAGGGTCCGGAGCTCGCGGGCGAGGTCCTGCGTCGAGTCGTACCGGTGCTCGCGCTCCCTGGCGAGGCAGCGCTCGACGATCCACCGGAGGGGGAGCGGCGACGCCGGGGCGAGGTCCCGCAGCGGGACCGGGTCCTCCCGGATGATCGCCGTGAGGGTCTCGGCCCCCGAGTCGCGCTTGAAGGCGACGCGCCCGGTCACCATCTCGTAGAGCACGGCTCCGAAGGAGAACTGGTCGGATCGGAAATCGACCTCCGTCCCTCGGGCCTGCTCGGGCGACATGTAGCTGACCGTGCCGACGATGATCCCCGGGTCGGTCATCTTCACGGGAGACGTGAGGGTCGAATCGGCGGGGGATCCGGGCGCGGTGAACGGGCGGGCGAGGCCGAAGTCGAGGATCTTGACGACCCCCGACGGCGTGACCATGACGTTCTCCGGCTTCAGGTCGCGGTGGACGAGGCCCCGCGAGTGGGCGGCCGCGAGGCCGTCGGCCATCTGGACGGAGAGGTCGAGGAGGGTCTTCAGGGGCGGCGTGCCATCGGCCAGGATCCTCCGGAGGCTCTTTCCCTCCACGAGCTCCATGACGATGTAGGGGACACCGTCGACCTCGCCGATCTCGTGGACCGTGACGATGTTGGGGTGCGCGATCGTGGAGGCGGCGCGAGCCTCCTGCTCGAATCGGGCGAGGGCGCTCGGGAAGAGGAGGGCCCTCTCGGAGACGACCTTGATCGCGACGCTTCGGCCGAGGCGCGGATCGATCGCCCGGTAGACGGCCCCCATGGCGCCCGCCCCGAGAGGGCCGACGACCTCGTAGGAACCCAGCCGGGTCCCGGGGAGGAGATTCATCGGGTCCTGGCGGGATTATCTCAGCGATCCCGCGGCGGGGGAGCCCCGGAGAATCCGAGGCTAGGGCTCGTAGCCGAGGTTCGGCGCGAGCCAGCGCTCCGCCTCGGCGAGCGGGATTCCCTTCCGGCGGGCGTACTCCTCGACCTGGTCCTTCCCGAGGCGGCCGACGGCGAAGTACCTGGCTTCGGGATGTGAGAGGTAGAGGCCCGAGACCGAGGCCGCCGGGTGCATGGCGAAGCTCTCGGTGAGCGAGATCCCGGCTTTCTCCGTCGCGGAGAGGATCGCGAAGAGCGTCCTCTTCTCGCTGTGGTCCGGGCAGGCGGGATAGCCCGCCGCCGGGCGGATGCCGCGGTACCGCTCCCGGAGGAGGTCCTCCGTCGAGAGCGACTCGTCCTTCCCGTAGCCCCAGGCCGTCCGGGCTTCCCGGTGCAGCTTCTCGGCGAAGGCCTCCACGAGCCGGTCGGCGAGCGCCTTCGACATGATCGCGGCGTAGTCGTCGTGCGCCGCGGCGTGGCGCGCGGCCAGCTCGTCCGCCCCGTGCCCCGCCGTGACGGCGAAGGCGCCCAGGTGATCGGCGCGGCCGCTCGAGCGCGGGGCGACGAAGTCGGCGAGGGAGAGCTGCGGCAGGCCGTCCGTCCGCGGGGCCTGCTGCCGGAGCATCGGCAAGGTGGCGAGAAGATGAGATCTCGTCTCATCCGTGAAGAGCTCGACGTCGTCCCCGACGGCGTTCGCCGGGAAGAAGCCCCAGACGCCGCGGGCGAGGAGGAGCCTCTTCGACTCGATCTCGTCGAGGAGCCGGCGGGCGTCGTCGAAGAGCTCGCGCGCCTTCGCCCCGACGGCCGGGTCGTCGAGGATCTGCGGGTAACGCCCCCGGAGCTCCCAGGCGTGGAAGAACGGCGACCAGTCGACGTAGGGGACGAGGCCGGCGAGGGGCTCGTCCTCGATGACGCGGACGCCGGTGAAGGAGGGGGCGGGAAGGTCGGCCGCCGCCCAGTCGAAGCGCGGCCCTCTCGCCCGGGCCTCGGCGAGGGGGAGGAGCGGCTTCGCGCTCTTCTCCTCGTGGCCCTTCCGGAGCGCCGCCTGCTGCCCTCGGTTCCCGGCGGTGAAGGGGTCCTTCTGTTCGTCGGAGAGGAGGTTCGAGACGACCCCGGCGGCGCGGGAGGCGTCGAGGACGTGGACGACGGGCCCGGAGTACGCCGGGGCGATCTTCACGGCCGTGTGGAGGGGGCTCGTCGCCGCCCCGCCGATCAGGAGGGGGAGGTCGAGCCCGGCCCCGGCCATCTCGCGCGCGACGTGGACCATCTCGTCGAGGGAGGGGGTGATGAGCCCGGAGAGGCCGACGACGTCGGGCTTCTCCCGGAGGATGGCGGCGAGGATCCGGTCGGCCGGGACCATGACGCCGAGGTCGACGACCGCGTAGTTGTTGCAGGCGAGGACGACCGAGACGATGTTCTTCCCGATGTCGTGGACGTCCCCCTTCACGGTCGCGAGGAGCACCCGCCCCTGCGCGCGCGCCGCGCCCCCCGCCGTCTCCGCCTCGAGGAAGGGCTGGAGGTACGCCACGGCGCGCTTCATGACCCGCGCGCTCTTGACCACCTGCGGCAGGAACATCTTCCCCGAGCCGAAGAGGTCGCCGACGACGTTCATCCCGGCCATGAGCGGCCCCTCGATGACGGCGAGCGGCCGGCCGTACTTTCTCCGGGCCTCCTCCGTGTCGGCCTCCACGTGCTCGACGATCCCGTGCACCAGCGCGTGGGTCAGGCGCTCCTCGACGGGGAGGCTCCGCCAGGCGTCCACCCGCGCGGCGGCCCTCTCCCCACGGGCGACCGTGGCGGCGAAGGCGACGAGCCGCTCCGTCGCGTCGGGGCGCCGGTCGAGGAGGACGTCCTCCACCCGCTCGAGGAGGTCCTCCGGGACCTCCTCGTAGACGGCGAGCTGCCCCGCGTTGACGATCCCCATGTCGAGGCCGGCGCGGATCGCGTGGTAGAGGAAGGCGGCGTGCATCGCCTCGCGGACCGCGTTGTTCCCGCGGAACGAGAACGAGACGTTCGAGATGCCGCCGCTCGTCCGCGCGTGCGGCAGCTCGGCCTTGATCCGGCGGACCGCCTCGAGGAAGGCCACGCCGTACCCGGCGTGCTCCTCGATCCCCGTCCCGACGGTGAGGACGTTCGGGTCGAAGATGAGGTCCTCGGGGGGAAAGCCGGCCCTCTCGGTCAGGAGGCGGTACGCGCGGCCCGCGATCGCGAGCTTCCGGTCGGCCGTGACGGCCTGCCCCTCCTCGTCGAAGGCCATGACGACCACGGCGGCGCCGTACCGGCGGATCCTCCGGGCGTGGTCAAGGAAGGCGGCCTCTCCCTCCTTCAGGGAGATGGAGTTCACGACGGCCTTCCCCTGCAGGCACTTCAGCCCCGCCTCCAGGACCTCCCACTTCGAGCTGTCGATCATGACCGGCAGCTTCGCGATGTCGGGCTCGGCCGAGAGGAGGTTCAGGAACTCCGTCATGGCGGCGGGGGCGTCGAGCATCCCCTCGTCCATGTTGACGTCGAGGAGGTTGGCCCCCCCGTCGACCTGCTGGCGCGCCACCGCGAGCGCCCCGTCGTAGTCGCCGGCGGCGACGAGCTTCGCGAACCGCGGCGAGCCGGTCACGTTGGTCCGCTCGCCGATCAGCGTGAAGTTCGAGTCCGGCCGGATCGCGAAGGCCTCAAGGCCCGAGAGGCGGAGCGTCCGCGGCGGAGCCGGCAGCCGCCGGGGCGGGAGGCCCGCGACAGCCGCCGCGATGGCCCGGATGTGGTCGGGGGTCGTCCCGCAGCACCCGCCCACGACGTTCACCCACCCCGCCTCGGCGAAGCGGCGGAGGTCCGCGGCCATCGATGTCGGCGTCTCGTCGAACCCCCCGAACGCGTTCGGGAGGCCGGCGTTCGGGTAGGCGCTGAGGAAGACGGGGGCGATCGCGGAGAGCTCCTCCACGTAGGGACGCATCTCCTTCGCCCCAAGGGCGCAGTTGATCCCGACGGCGAGGAGCGGGACGTGCGAGACCGCGTTCCAGAACGCCTCGACGGTCTGGCCCGAGAGGGTCCGGCCGCTCCGGTCCGTGATCGTGACGGAGAGGATCACGGGGACGCGCGCGCCGCGCTCCGCGAAGAGCTCCTCGATGGCGAAGAGGGACGCCTTCGCGACGAGCGTGTCGAAGACCGTCTCGACGAGGAGGAGGTCGACCCCTCCGTCGAGAAGGCCGCGCACCTGCTCGCGGTAGGCCCGGACGAAGTCGTCGAAGGTCGTGTCGCGCCGGCGCGGGTTCGCCACGTCGATCGCGAGCGAGGCGGTCCGGTTCGTCGGCCCGATCGACCCGGCCACGAACGCCGTCCGCCCGGGGTGGGCCCGGAGGAAGCCGTCCACCGCCCGCCGCGCCGCGGCCGCGGCGGCGACGTTCATCTCGTGGACGAGGGGGACGAGCCCGTAGTCGGCCATCGAGATCCCGTTCGCGTTGAAGGTGCAGGTCTCCACGAGGTCGGCGCCGGCCTCGAGGTACTCGCGGTGGATCTCCTCGATCACGGCCGGCTTCGTCAGGACGAGGAGGTCGCTGGCGCCCTTCAGCTCCTTCGGGTGGTCCGCGAACCGCGCGCCGCGGAAGTCCGCATCGGTCAGGCGGCGGGCCTGGATCCTCGTCCCCATGGCCCCGTCGAGGACGAGGATCCGCTCCGCGAGGAGCCGGCGAAGCTCGCCCTCTGCGCTCACGTCGGCCCCGCGCCCGCCCCGCCGATCCCGAGGGCGGAGAGGATCCGGGCCACGGCGTCGTACCGCGCCATCGGCATGACGTGGAGCCCGCGGGCCCGCTCGCGCACCGCGCGCGCCAGCTCGACCGCGATGGCGAGCCCCTCCTCGGCCTCGAACGCGGGCCCCTTGTCGGCGGCCGCACGCATCCGGTCGAGGATCGCGGGGGGGACGACCATGCCCGGGACCTCGTTGGCGAAGTAGAGGGCCTGCTTGAGGCTCTTCGGCGGGATGAGGCCGATCAGGATCGGAATCGCCCGCGACTCCTCGCGGGCGAAGAACCGGTCGAGGGCCTCGACGTCGTAGACCGGCTGCGTCTGGGCGAAGGTGGCCCCCGCCTCGATCTTGGCGGCGAGCTTCGAGATCTCGGCCTCGAGGTTCGGGCTGGCGGGATTGGCCGCGCAGGCGATGGCGAAGGACGTGTTCGTTCCGATGGCGCCCCCGGCGAGGTCCACCCCGGCGTTCAGCCCCCGGACGATCCGGAGCAGGCCGAAGGTGTCGACCTCGCCGACGGGCCGCGCCTGCGGGTAGTCCCCGATCTTGAGCGGGTCCCCGCCGACGACGAGGAGGGCCTTGATGCCGAGGCCGGCCGCCCCGAGGAGGTCGGACTGGATGCCGAGCACGTTCCGGTCGCGCGGGGAGACGTGGAAGATCGTCTCGGCCCCGGTCTCCGTCTTGACGAGGTGCGCCACGGCGATCGAGGACATCCGGAGGCGGGCCATCGGGTTGTCGGTCACGTTGACGCCGTCGACGCCGAGGGCCTTCAGCCGGCGAGCGCCCTCCACGGCGGAGGAGGCGTCCGTCCCCTTGGGCGGCTCCACCTCGGCGGTGACGACGAAGGCGGCCGGGTCGGCGAGCCGGCGTTTCAGCGCCGACGTCTCGAGGGCGGCCTCCTCCGGGCGGGAGGGCCGCTCCACCTCCACGACGGCGCGGGGCGGAACGGCCACGAACCGCCTCCGCCCGACGACCTCGCGGGCCATGGCGGCGATGTGCTCGGGGCCCGTTCCGCAGCAGCCCCCCAGGATGGCGGCGCCGGTCTTCACGAAGTCCCGGGCGATCTCCCGGAAGTAGTCGGGGGTGGCGGGGTAGACGGTCCGCCCCGAGACGGTCCAGGGGTAGCCGGCGTTCGGCATGACCGACACCGGGACCGGCAGCGTCCCGACGACCCGGAGGAAGACGTCGAACGACTCCTGCGGCCCGATCGTGCAGTTCATCCCGACGATGTCGGCGCCGGCGTCGACCGCCGCGTGGAGCGCGTGGGCGGCCTCGTCCCCGAAGCTCGTCTGC
>DAOMFB010000106.1:0-8343 GCA_035429585.1 Thermoanaerobaculia bacterium | reverse complement strand
GTTGACCGGCGCGCCGCCATCCTGCCGCCCGACGCGCCGCCCGAGGTGGCGCGCGTGTCGCCGCTGGAAGCGTCGGTGCGCTACCTCGAACACCTGCGCCACGCCTGGGACCAGTCGCATCCCGAGGCGTCCTTCGCCGCGCGGGCCGGCCAGCGGAACGCCCCGTCGGGGCGCGTGAACCCCCTCTTCGGGCAGCTCCTCTTCTTCTCCGACCGGGCCGCGGCGGCAATCTGGAGGAGCACGTGATCCTCGCGGGAGACGTCGGCGGCACGAACGTCCGGCTCGCCCTCTTCGCGGCCGAGCGGGGACGGCTCCTCCGGCGCGACGAGGCGAGGTACCCGAGCCGCCGGTTCGCCTCGCTGGAGGAGGCCGTGGCGCGCTTTCTCGACGGGCGCCGCGTGGAGACGGCGGCGGCCTTCGGCGTGGCGGGGCCGGTCCGGAAGGGGCGGTGCGAGGCGACGAACCTCCCCTGGATCGTCGACGCAGCGGCCCTGGCGGCGCGCCTCGGGCTGCCCGGGGTCTCCCTCGTAAACGACCTCGTCGCGAACGGCCTCGGCCTCGGCGAGCTCTCGGACGACGACTTCGCCGTCGTCAACCGCGGCGAGGAGGACCCGGAAGGGTGCCGGGCGCTCTGCTCCGCCGGGACGGGGCTCGGCGAGGCGGTCATCGTCCGGCAGGGGGCGGGGTGGCGCCCGCTCCCGTCCGAGGGGGGGCACGCGACCTTCGCCCCGCGCAGCGGCTGGGAGATCGACCTCCTCCGGCACCTTCAGAGGGAGCTGTCCCACGTCTCGGTCGAGCGCCTCGTCTCGGGCCGCGGCCTCGTCGCGCTCTACCGCTTCGAGCGCGAGCGGTCGGGCGTCGCCGAGCCGGCGTGGCTGTCGGAGGAGATCGCCCGCGGGGACGACCCCGCCCCCGCCGTCTCCGCGGCGGCCCTCTCCGGACGGGACCCGGTCGCCGGGCGGGCGCTCGAGCACTGGGTCTCCCTCTACGGGGCCGAGGCGGGTAATCTGGCGCTGAAGGTCATGGCGACGGCCGGAGTCTTCCTCGGCGGCGGCATCGCCCCGAAGGTCCTTCCGAAGATCCTGGACGGGACCTTCTTCGGCGCCTTCTGCGACAAGGGGCGCCTGGCGCCGCTCCTCGCGAGGATCCCGGTGAGGGTCGTCCTGAACGACGAGTGCGCGCTTCTCGGCGCGGCGCGTGCCGCCCTCCGGGCGGCAGAAGAAAGGGGGGGCGCATGAGCCGGGACCCGCGCGTCGGCATGAGGCTTCACCGGTACCTCTTCGAATCGGAACGGCGCTTCCCCGAGGCGACCGGCGAGCTGTCCGCCCTCCTCTCCCAGCTCGGCCTCGCCGGCAAGCGGATCTCCCGCGTCCTCTCGGCGGCGGGCCTCATCGACGTCCTCGGGGCGTCCGGCGAGACGAACGTCCAGGGAGAGGAGCAGCAGAAGCTCGACGCCCTCGCCAACGAGATCTTCCTCGACGCCTTCGCCTACGGCCAGCTCGTCCCGCTCATCGTGACGGAGGAGATGGACCTGCCGGCCCACCTCCCGGAGAACACGGAGGCGGGGAAGTACATCGTCTTCCTCGACCCGCTCGACGGCTCCTCGAACCTCGACGTCAACGGCGGCGTCGGGTCGATCTTCTCGGTCCGGCGGCTCACGAAGAGCGGGCCGATCGCCTCCGAGGCCGAGCTGATGTCGCGCATCTCGGCGGAGCAGGTCGTCGCGGGCTACTTCTCGTACGGGCCGTCGACGACGATGGCCTACACGGCCCGGGGGAACCCCGGCGTCCACGTCTTCACGCTCGACCCCGGGATCGGCGAGTTCCTCCTCTCGAAGCCCGACGTGAGGATCCCGGAGAAGGGTCCCTACTACGGCGCGAACGAGGGGGCGATCCAGGAGTGGGAGGCGGGGGCGCGGCTCTTCGTCGAGTGGGTGCAGCAGCGCGACCCCGCGACCGGACGGCCCTACTCCACGCGCTACTCCGGCGCCCTCGTCTCGGACTTCCACCGGATCCTCCTCAAGGGGGGGATCTACATGTACCCGGCCACCAAGAAGGCCCCGCGCGGGAAGATCCGGCTGATGTACGAGGCCGCGCCGCTGGCCGCCGTCGCGGAGGCGGCCGGCGGGGCCGCCAGCGACGGGCACCGCCGGATCCTCGACCTCGTCCCCGAGGAGAACCACCAGCGGACCCCGATCTTCATCGGCTCGAAGGCCGACGTGGGGCGGCTGAACGACATGGTGGCGGAGCCGTCAAGCTTTTCTCTCGCAAGAATTTGAGGCCGGCATCGGCGCCTTCCTCCTGAGGCAGGGGCATCAGTTCTCCGCCCGCCCGGCGTCCCTAGAATGAGAGGGCAGGGCCTGCCGCCCGATTCGGATCGTGAGTGGCGCCCGCCGGAGGTTCCCATGGCTGGCTCGGTGCGTCGCGTCGTCATCCTCGGTGCGGCCGGACGCGACTTCCACGATTTCAACACGGTCTTCCGCGGCGATCCCTCGTTCCGCGTGGTCGCCTTCACGGCGACGCAGATCCCGGGGATCGAGGGGCGGCGGTATCCCGCGGCCCTCGCCGGGGCGCTCTACCCGGACGGCATCCCGATCCTCCCCGAGGAGGAGCTGCCGCGCCTCATCCGCGAGGAGAAGGTCGACCTCTGCGTCTTCTCGTACTCGGACGTCGCGCACGCCACCGTGATGCACCTGGCCTCCCTGGTCGTGGCGGCGGGCGCCGACTTCACGCTCCTCGGCGCCTCCCGGACGATGCTGAAGTCGACGGTGCCCGTCATCGCCGTGACGGCCGTCCGGACGGGCGCCGGAAAGAGCCAGACGACGCGCTACGTCGGGCGGATCCTGAAGGAGCTGGGGCTGCGCGTCGTGGCGGTCCGGCACCCGATGCCGTACGGCGACCTCGCCGCGCAGGCCTGCCAGCGCTTCGGGACCTACGCGGACCTCGACCGGGAGAAGTGCACGATCGAGGAGCGCGAGGAGTACGAGCCGCACCTCGACAACGGCTTCGTCGTCTACGCCGGGGTCGACTACGAGCGGATCCTCCGGAGCGCCGAGGCCGAGTCCGACGTGATCCTCTGGGACGGCGGGAACAACGACCTGCCGTTCTACGAGCCCGCCCTGCACCTCTGCATCGCGGACCCGCACCGGCCCGGCCACGAGACGGGCTACCACCCGGGCGAGGCGAACTTCCGCCGCGCCGACGTCATCCTCGTGAACAAGTGCGACACCGCGGACGAGGGGAACATCCACGCCGTCGAGACGGCGGCCGCGCGGCTCAACCCGGGGGCGCGCGTCCTGCGCACGAACTCGCCGGTGGTCTGCGAGAAGCCGGAGCTCGTCCGCGGCCAGCGGGCCCTCGTCGTGGAGGACGGCCCGACGCTGACGCACGGCGGGATGAGCTTCGGCGCGGGGCTCGTCGCGGCCAAGAAGGCGGGGGCGGCGGCGATCGTCGACCCGTCTCCCTTCGCCGTCGGCTCGATCGAGGCCACCTTCCGGAAGTACCCGAACGCCGCCGGCATCCTCCCGGCCATGGGGTACGGGGACGCGCAGGTGGCCGAGCTGGCCGAGACCATCGCGCGGACCCCGTGCGACGTCGTCGTCGTCGGCACCCCGATCGACCTGACGCGGGTCGTGAAGCTGACGAAGCCGGCCGTGCGCGTCCGGTACGAGCTCCAGGAGGTCGTGCCGGGCCGCCTGGCGGCGGAGGTCGCCCGCATCGCCCCGGGCGTCGGCGCCGCGAAGGCACGCTAGACTCCGCGCCGGCCCCCGGGCCGATCTCGACGAAAGGAAGATGCCCACGATGAAGAAGCCCGCGTCCCTCCTCCTCGCGGCCGCCGCCGCCCTCCTCTGGACCGCGCCGGCGCCCGCCCAGGAGAAGGCCAGCTCTCCCGCCCCGGCGGAGAAGAAGGAGTCGAAGATGATCAAGACCCCGTCCGGCCTCGAGTACGAGGACACGAAGGTCGGAACCGGCGAGAGCCCGAAGACCGGTCAGATCTGCGCCATGCACTACACGGGGTGGCTCTGGGTGAACGGGGCGAAGGGTCCGAAGTTCGACAGCTCGTACGACAGGGGCCGTCCCTATGACGTCGCGCTCGGCATGGGGCGCGTCATCAAGGGGTGGGACGAGGGCATCGCCACGATGAAGGTCGGCGGCAAGCGGACGCTTCTGATCCCCCCGCAGCTCGCCTACGGCGCGCGCGGCATGGGCGGCGTCATCCCGCCGAACGCGACGCTGATCTTCGAGGTCGAGCTCGTCGCGATCAAGTAAGAAAGTTGCTGCTCCTCTCCCGGACCATCCACTTCAACGCCGCGCACCGCCTCTGGAACCCGGCGAAGAGCGAGGCGTGGAACCGCGCCACCTTCGGCGACGCGGCCGGCCCGTCCGGCTACGGCCACAACTACGCGCTCGAGGTCTCCGTGGCGGGCCCCGTGGACGCCGAGGACGGGATGATCCTGAACCTCACCGACCTCGACCGGATCCTCCGGGAGGAGGTCGACCGGCCGCTCGACCACCGGAACCTGAACGCCGAGATCCCGGAGTTCGCGCGGACGGTGCCGACCGCCGAGAACCTGGCCCGGTGGATCTGGGACCGCGTTTCGGCGCGGCTCGCCGCCGAGGGAGGGCGCTGCCGGCTCGTTTCCCTGACGCTCCGCGTGACGCCGACCTTCGCCGTCGAGCTCGCCGAGCCGTCTCCGGCGTCCCTCCGGGGCTGAGCCCCCTCAGATCGGGTGCCGGCGCGGCTGCCGGCGGCGGAAGGAGAGGTGCTCCGCCGCCCCGGACCGTAGCGCCGCCGCGAGGAGCTTCGGCCGGCCCCAGCCGACCTCCGCCGGGGCATGCGCGTCCGACGAGAAGACGAGGGGGACGCCGGCCGAGACGAGCCGCACGAGGAGGGGCGGGGCGGGGTACTCCTCGGCGACCGCCTTCCGGAGCCCGGCGCTCGAGAGCTCGACGGCCACCCCGGCGGCGCGGGCGGCCGCGACGGCCCGGTCCTCCGAGGCCCGGAGGGACTCCGGCATCCGGTTCCCGAACTTCTTCGGCAGGTCGAAGTGCGTCATGACGTCGAAGAGGCCGGCCGCGCAGGCCTTCGCGACGAGGCGCCAGTACTCCCACCAGAGGAAGACAGTCCCCTCGTCCCGGTGCCGCGCCTCGGCCCCCGGGGCGTCGATCCACGCGCCCGCGACCCAGTGGACGGACCCGAGGACCACGTCCCAGTCGTACGGGGCGAGGAGGTCGCGGAGCGCGGCCTCGTGCCCTTCGGCGAAGTCCGCCTCGATCCCGAGGAGGACGTCGATCCGGCCGCGGTACTCCTCCCGGAGGGCGAGCACCTCCTCGACGTAGCCGGGAAGCTCGGCGCGCGTCATGGCGAGGCCGGGATCCGGGTCGTCGCCGGGGAGGAAGTAGAGGGGGGCGTGGTCCGTGAAGGCCATCTCCTGGAGCCCGCGGGCGAGCGCGGCCTCCACGTAGTCGCGCATCGACCCGCCGGCGTGGCCGCAGCGTGCCGTGTGGACGTGGTAGTCGGTCCCGTAGTCCGCCGGGTGCATCGGGGCGGAGTGTAAGCTGCCGCCGAAAAGGGGGGGCCCGGATGGCCATTCGGATCAACCGCGTCTACACGCGCGGCGGCGACCGCGGGGAGACGAGCCTCGTCGGGGGCCGGCGGGTCCCCAAGGACTCCCTCCGGATCGAGAGCTACGGGACGGTCGACGAGCTGAACGCGGTCCTGGGCCTCGCCCGGACGGCCAACCGCGACACGCCGGGGGCGTCGAAGAAGGACCGGTCGCGGCTCGAGGCCCTCCTGACGCGGCTGCAGAACGAGCTCTTCAACCTGGGATCCGACCTCGCGACCCTGCCGGCGGACCGCCACCCCCGGCAGCCGGTCATCGAGGCGCGGCACGTCCGGCGCCTCGAGGAGGAGATCGACGAGCTGAACGAAGGCCTCCCGGAGCTCCGCTCCTTCGTCCTGCCGGGCGGCGGCCCGGTGGGCGCCCTTCTCCACCAGGCCCGCACGGTCTGCCGCCGCGCCGAGCGGTGCGTGACGGCCCTCGCGCGGAAGGAGGCGGTCGGGCAGCACGTCCTCGCCTACCTGAACCGCCTGTCGGACCTCCTCTTCGTCCTCTCGCGGCGGGCGGCGCGGATGCGCGGCGAGGCCGAGGCGCTCTGGGACGCCACGCGGAGCTGACGGATTCGCATTCCGGCCGCGCCCCTGCTCGCCGTATGGCTTGCCGCGGCCGCCGCCGCGGCGGACGAGCGGCCGCGCATCACCGAGATCGAGATCCGGCGGGAGAACGTCTTCTCGCCGGCCGAGGCGGCGTCGGCGTTCTTTCCCTACCGGCTGGCGAACGCGCTCCACGTGGTGAGCCGCGACAGCCTGATCGAGAAGTACCTGCTCTTCTCGGTCGGGGATCCCCTCGATCCGGAGCGGCTGGCGGAGACGGAGCGGAACCTGCGGGCCACCGGCGTCTTCCGGTACGTCCGCGTCCGGGCCGAGGGAACGAGGGTGATCGTCGAGACGGGCGACGCCTGGACGCTGCTCCTCCGGGGCGCCCTGTCGAACAAGGGCGGGGTGACGACGTACCAGGCGGGCCTCGAGGAGTCCAACCTCCTCGGCACCGGCCGGGAGCTGAGGTTCCTCTACGACAAGGGGACCGAGCGGATCTCCCGCTCCTTCAGCTTCGCCGACCCGGCCTTCCTCCGGCCCTACACGCTGCTCCGGCTCCTCTACTCCAACCTGTCGGACGGCACGGTCTACGAAGGGCGGCTCCAGCGCCCCTTCTATTCCTTCGACGCCCCCTGGGCGGCCGGCGTCTTCTACCGCCAGGCGGACTTCCAGCCGAAGCTCTACGCCGGCGGGGAGGAGGCGGCGCAGTGGACGGAGCGTCAGACGGTCTTCCGGGCGGATGGAGGACTCCGCCTGGACCACACGGCGAGCTCGGCGCGCCGGATTCTGGCCTCCGTCGAGTGGACCGACACGGCGCTCGGTGCCGGCGGCCTCGGGCCGCCGCCGCCGCCGACCGATCCGCCCCGGCGCTTCCTCTTCCTCGGCGTCGGCCTGGACGTGGACGAGCGGCGGTGGATCGAGCGGACCGACGTCGACAAGATCGGGCGGGTCGAGGATTTCAACCTCGCCCCGGTCGGACGGGTGGAGCTGGGCTTCTCGCCGAAGGTCCTCGGGGCGACGGGGGCGGCCCGTCTCGCCCTGCGCGGCAGCGTCGGAACGCTTCTCCCCTCGGGCTTCGCGACGGCGAGCCTGACCGGCGAGACCCGGTACGAGAACGGGCCACAGAACGCCCTCGTCGGCCTCGACCTCCGCGCGATCTTCCAGTCCGGCCGGTGGACCCTCGCCTCGCGGCTCGGCGCGCTCGCCGGATGGCGGCTCGATCCGGAGACGCAGATCTACCTCGACGGGGAGACCGGGGTCCGCGCCTACCGGCTGCACGCGGTCTCGGGGACGGGACGGGCGGTGGCGAACCTGGAGCTCAGGACGGTCTTCTTCTACGACGTCCTGAAGCTCGTCTCCTTCGGGGCCGCGGCCTTCTGCGACGCCGGCGTCTCCTGGGGCGATCCGGACGGATTCTGGCGCCTCGCCGACGCCGGGGTCGGGCTCCGGTTCGGCCTCACCCGCGCCGCCCAGATGTCGCTCCTCCGCCTGGACGTCGCGCGGGCGTTCCACCCGGACCCGCTGGGACGCACCGGGTGGCTCGTCTCCTTCGCGTCGAGCCAGGCGTTCTAGGAGGCCGCGACCGGCCCCGCGGTCAGTGGATGCCCCGGGCCGCGAGCCAGCGCTCCGCGTCGATGGCCGCCTTGCACCCTTCGCCGGCGGCCGAAACCGCCTGCCGGTACGTCGGGTCCGCCACGTCCCCGGCGGCGAAGACTCCCGGCACGGACGTCTCCGTCGACGGGTGCCGGATCCTCAGGTAGCCCGTCTCGTCCATCGCGAGCTTGCCCCGGAAGAGGTCCGTGTTCGGCTTGTGGCCGATGGCCGAGAAGTAGCCCGAGGCCGGAAGCGTCCGGCGCTCGCCCGTGGCCACGTTCCGGACGACGACGCCGGTGACGCCGCTCGCGGCGCGCCCCCCGCCCGGCTCGCCCAGGATGTCCTCGACGACGGTGTTCCAGACGACCTCGATCTTCGGATTGGCGAGGACGCGCTGCTGCATGATCTTCGTCGCGCGGAGCTCGGCGCGGCGGTGAACGAGCCAGACCTTCGTGCAGAACTTCGTCAGGAAGGACGCCTCCTCGGCCGCGGTGTCGCCCCCGCCCACGACGACGACCCCCTTCCCCTTGAAGAAGAAACCGACGCCCGCGGCGCAGGCCGAGACCCCGTAGCCGAGGAGGAGGTTCTCGGCCG
>DAOMFB010000105.1:0-8351 GCA_035429585.1 Thermoanaerobaculia bacterium | reverse complement strand
GCGGGATCCGGACGGGAGGGTGTCCGCGCGGGATCCGGAAGAGGCCGCACGGGACGATGCTGCGGGAAAACGAAAGCGGCGGCCGTCCGGCCGCCGCTGATCGGAGAGGGTGTCCGGGGGAAACCGAAACCGGCTTCCCCCCGGCTTCATTCAGACTTCATCATCCAGGTCCGCCGCGATGACCGGGGTCTCGTCGTCGAAGAAGATCTCCTCGGCCTCCTCGGGCAGGGCCGGCAGCTCCTCGCGCTCGAGGACGATGTTCCGGTAGTAGTCCATGCCGGTGCCCGCGGGAATCAGGCGGCCGACGATGACGTTCTCCTTGAGGCCGCGCAGCAGGTCGACCCGTCCGGCGATCGACGCCTCGGTCAGGACGCGGGTGGTCTCCTGGAACGAGGCCGCGGAGACGAACGAGTCGGTCGAGAGCGACGCCTTCGTGATGCCGAGGAGGAGGGGGCGCCCCTGCGCCGGCCGGCCGCCGGCCTGCAGGATCCGCTCGTTCTCCTCGTTGAACCGGAACCGGTCCACCTGCTCGTCCACGAGGAACTCCGTGTCGCCGACCTCCTCGATGCGGACGCTCCGCATCATCTGGCGGACGATGACCTCGATGTGCTTGTCGTTGATGCCGACGCCCTGCGAGCGGTAGACCTCCTGGATCTTGTCGGTCATGTACCGCTGCAGCTCCTTCTCGCCCTTGACGGCGAGGATGTCGTGCGGCGACGGGTCGCCCTCGGTCAGCGGGTCGCCCGCCTCGACGTGCTCCCCGTCCTGGACCATGACGTGCGCCGCCCGCGGGATCAGCACCTCGCGCTTCTGTCCGTCCTCCGACTCGACGACGAGCTTCTGCTGCCCCTTGACCGACCCGGCGTGCTTCACGACGCCGGAGATCTCCGTGATGACGGCCGGTTCCTTCGGGCGCCGCGCCTCGAAGAGCTCCACCACGCGCGGAAGGCCGCCCACGATGTCGCGGGTCCGCTTCTTCTCGACCGGCTTCTTGGCGAGCGCGTCGCCCGGGTTCACGGCGTCGCCCTCGGCCACCATGAGGTGCGAGGGGATCGGGAGGGCGTACTTCTTCTCCGCGCCGTCCTTCCCGACGACGACGATCATCGGGGCGCGCTTCTCGGAGGTCCCGGTCGTCTCGACGACGATCTTCTGGGTGAGGCCGGTGACCTTGTCGGTCTCCTCGCGCAGGTTCTCGCCCTCGACGATGTCCTTGTACGAGACCGTCCCCGCGATCTCGGAGAGGATCGGGGAGGCGAAGGGGTCCCACGTCACGAGGAGCTGGCCCGGCTTGACCTCGTCGCCGTCCTGGATCCGGAGCACCGACCCGTAGGCGAGCGAGTACCGCTCCTTCTCGCGCCCCTTGGCGTCGAGGACGACGAGCTTCCCGTTCCGGTTGACGACGACCTCGGTCCCGTCCTTCTTCCGGACGGTCGTGTGGTTCAGGAGCTTGACGACGCCGGGGTTCTTCGCCACGTGGCGGGCCGACTCGGAGACCCGGGCCGTGCCGCCGTAGTGGAACGTCCGCATCGTGAGCTGCGTGCCCGGCTCGCCGATGGACTGGGCCGCGATGACGCCGACGGCCTCGCCGATGTCGACGAGGGCGCCCGTGGCGAGGTTCCGTCCGTAGCACTTCTGGCAGACGCCGCGGCGCGTCTCGCAGGTCAGGACCGAACGGATCTTCACCCGTTCGATGCCCGCCTCCTGGATCCGGCCGGCGAGCTCCTCGGTGATCGTGTCGTTCGCGGCGACGATCGGCTCGTCCGTCACGGGATCGGCCACGTCGTCCTGCACGATGCGGCCCACGATGCGGTCGCGGAGGGGCTCGAGGATCTCGCCCCCCTCGACGATCGCCGACACCGTGATGCCGTCGATGGTGCCGCAGTCGTCCTGGTTGATGATGACGTCCTGCGCCACGTCGACGAGGCGGCGCGTGAGGTAGCCGGAGTCGGCCGTCTTGAGTGCCGTGTCGGCGAGGCCCTTCCGGGCGCCGTGCGTCGAGATGAAGTACTCGAGGACGGTGAGGCCCTCGCGGAAGTTGGAGATGATCGGCTGCTCCATGACCTCGCCCGAGGGCTTGGACATGGGGCCGCGCATCCCGGCCAGCTGGCGCACCTGCTCCTTCGAGCCGCGCGCGCCGGAGTCCGCCATCATGAAGATGGGGTTGAACTCGTGGCCTCCCTTTCCGTCGGAGGCCTTCATCTCCTTGAACATCTCGTCCGACACGGACTCGGTCGCGCGGTGCCAGATGTCGATGATCTTGTTGTGCCGCTCGCCGTCCGTGATGGCGCCCTGCTGGCGCTGCGTCTCGACCTCGAGGACGTCCCGGCGCGCCTTCGTGACGAGGTCCCCCTTCTTCCCGGGGATCCGCATGTCGTCGACGCCGATCGAGATGCCGGCCCGGGTCGCCTGGGTGAAGCCGACCGCCTTCACGATGTCGAGGATCTCCACCGTGCGCGGGAGGCCCAGGTTCACGAAGCAGTAGTTGACCAGGTCCTGGAGCCCCTTCTTCTTCAGCGTCCCGTTCAGGAACGGAAGGTCCTTCGGCAGCTCGGACCAGAGGAGGACGCGGCCGACGGTCGTCTCGATCCGCGTGCTCGAGCAGATGATCGGCTCCGTGTGGACGATGTCCTGGTCGTTCAGGACCTGGCTCTCCAGGTCGATGAGGTTGCCCGTGAAGCGGACCGAGATGCCGGCGTGCGTGTCGACCTCGCCCGCCTCGTGCGCCAGGACGACCTCCTCGGCGCTCGAGAAGACGCGGCCCTCGCCCCGGCAGCCGTCCTTCCGGCGGGTCAGGTAGTAGAGGCCGAGGACGAGGTCCTGCGACGGCACCGCGAGGGGCTTCCCGTGCGCGGGCGAGAGGATGTTGTGGGCCGAGAGCATCAGGACCTGGGCCTCGACCTGCGCCTTCGGCGAGAGCGGGACGTGAACGGCCATCTGGTCGCCGTCGAAGTCCGCGTTGAAGGCCGCGCAGACGAGGGGGTGGATCTTGATCGCCTTCCCCTCGATGAGGACCGGCTCGAAGCCCTGGATGCCGAGGCGGTGGAGGGTCGGCGCCCGGTTCAGGAGGACCGGATGCTCCTTGATGACCTCCTCGAGCGCGTCCCACACCTCGTTCGGCGCCTGCTCGACGAGCTCCTTGGAGGCCTTGATCGTCGTCGTGATCCCCTTCTGCTCGAGCCGGTGGTAGATGAACGGCTTGAACAGCTCGAGGGCCATCTTCTTCGGGAGGCCGCACTGGTTCAGCTTCAGCTCCGGCCCGACGACGATGACCGAGCGGCCCGAGTAGTCGACCCGCTTGCCGAGGAGGTTCTGGCGGAAGCGGCCCGACTTCCCCTTGAGCGTGTCGGAGAGGGACTTCAGGGGCCGGTTGTTCGAGCCCTTCAGGACGCGACCGCGGCGGCCGTTGTCGAAGAGGGCGTCCACGGCCTCCTGGAGCATCCGCTTCTCGTTCCGGACGATGACCTCGGGCGCGCGGAGCTCCAGCAGCTTCTTGAGCCGGTTGTTCCGGTTGATGACGCGCCGGTAGAGGTCGTTGAGGTCCGAGGTGGCGAACCGGCCGCCGTCGAGGGGGACGAGCGGGCGGAGCTCCGGCGGGATGACCGGAATGACGTTCAGGATCATCCACTCCGGGCGGTGGCCCGAGCGGCGGAACGCGTCGACGACCTTCAGCCGCTTGGCGGCCTTCAGCCGCTTCAGCGCGGAGGTCTCCGTCTTCATGATCAGGCGGAGCTCTTCGGCCAGGTCGTCGATGTTGACCCGCTGGAGCAGCTCCTGGATCGCCTCGGCGCCCATCTTCGCCACGAAGGTGTCGACGCCGTGCTTCGCCTTGAGCTCCCGGTACTTCTCCTCGGAGACCAGGTCCTTCTCGTGGAGGTTCTCCTCGTCGGCGAGCGGACCGGCGTCGATGACGACGTACTGCTCGAAGTAGAGGATCCGCTCGAGGTCCCGGAGCGTCAGGTCGAGGAGGTGCCCGATCCGCGACGGGAGGCCCTTGAAGAACCAGACGTGCGAGACCGGCGCGGCGAGCTCGATGTGCCCCATCCGCTCGCGGCGCACCTTCGACTTGGTCACCTCGACGCCGCACTTGTCGCAGACGACGCCGCGGTGCTTCATCCGCTTGTACTTGCCGCAGAGGCACTCCCAGTCCGTGATGGGACCGAAGATCTTGGCGCAGAAGAGGCCGTCGCGCTCGGGCTTGAAGGTCCGGTAGTTGATCGTCTCCGGCTTCGTCACCTCGCCGAAGGACCACGAGCGGATCTTCTCGGGGCTCGCGAGGGCGATCTTGATGGCGTTGAAGTCGCGGGGGCCCGGCGACCGGAAAGTCGAGGCGGGGCCGGCCGGGGCGAACGCGGAGGAGGGGGTGAACGTGTCCATCGTCTTCGTCTCTCCTCAGACCTTCAGCAGCTCGACGTCGAGGCAGAGCGACTGCAGCTCGCGAACGAGAACGTTGAACGACTCCGGCAGGCCCGGCTCGTCGGGGACTTCGCCCTTCACGATGGCCTCGTAGACCTTCGAGCGGCCCTCGACGTCGTCGGACTTGACGGTCAGGAGCTCCTGGAGCGTGTACGCCGCGCCGTACGCCTCGAGCGCCCAGACCTCCATCTCGCCGAACCGCTGGCCGCCGAACTGGGCCTTGCCGCCGAGCGGCTGCTGCGTGATGAGGGAGTAGGGCCCGATGGAGCGGGCGTGGATCTTGTCGTCGACGAGGTGCGACAGCTTGAGCATGTAGATCTGCCCCACCGTGACCTTCTGCTCGAAGCGGTTGCCGGTCATGCCGTCGTAGAGGACCGTCTTTCCGTCCGTCGGCAGGTTGGCCTTCCGGAGCAGCTCGCGGATCTCGGACTCGCTGGCGCCGTCGAAGACCGGCGTCGCCAGGGAGAGGCCGAGCGCCTTCGCGGCCCACCCGAGGTGGGTCTCGAGGATCTGGCCGACGTTCATGCGCGACGGGACGCCGAGCGGGTTCAGCACGATCTCGACCGGCGTACCGTCCGGCAGGTACGGCATGTCCTCCTCGGGGAGGATCCGGCTGATGACGCCCTTGTTGCCGTGGCGGCCCGCCATCTTGTCGCCGACCTGGAGCTTCCGCTTCATGGCGACGAAGACCTTGACCGTCTTGTTGACCCCGGGGGCGAGGTCGTCGCCCTTGGTCAGGTTCTCGATCCGCTCGGCCGAGACCTTCTTGATCACGTCGATCTGGGAGTCGGTCCGCTGCAGGATCAGCCGCACCTGGTCGCGGATCTCCTCGTCCTTCAGCTTCAGCCCCTTGAGCATCCGGGGGGTCATCAGGCCGATCTTCTCGGCGGAGAGCTTCCCGCCCTCCTTCACGAGGACGTTCCCCTGCGAGTCCGCCACGTCCTCGAGGACGGTGCGTCCCGAAAGGAGCGTCTCGATCTTCCGCTTCGCCTCGGTCCGGATGATCCGGCTCTCGTCCTCCTCGTTCTTGCGGATCCGGCCGATCTCCTCGTCGAGGATCTGCTTGGCCCGGACGTCCTTCTGCTTCTCCTCGTCCTTGCGGGCGAAGATCTTGACGTCCACGACGACGCCCTCGATGCCGGGCGGGCACTTGAGCGAGGCGTCCCGCACGTCGCCGGCCTTCTCGCCGAAGATCGCGCGGAGGAGCTTCTCCTCGGGGGTCAGCTGCGTCTCGCCCTTCGGCGTGACCTTGCCGACGAGGATGTCGCCGGGCTTCACGTTGGCGCCGATCCGGACGATTCCCGACTCGTCGAGGTCCCGGAGCGCGTGCTCCGACACGTTCGGGATGTCCTTCGTGATCTCCTCGGCGCCCAGCTTCGTCTCGCGGGCCTCGATCTCGAACTCCTCGATGTGGATGGAGGTGTAGTAGTCCTCCTTGACCATCTTCTCGGAGATGAGGATCGCGTCCTCGAAGTTGTAGCCGCGCCACGGCATGAAGGCCACGAGGACGTTTCGCCCGAGGGCCAGCTCGCCCGCGGACGTGCACGGCCCGTCGGCCAGCACCTGGCCGGCCACGACGCGCTCGCCCTCGCGGACGACGGGGCGCTGGTTGATGCAGGTGTTCTGGTTGGAGCGCCGGAACTTCAGGAGCGGGTAGATGTCCGCGCCGAAGTCCCGGGTCTCGCCGTCGGGGCCGAGCCCCTCCACGCGGACGATGATCCGGCGCGCGTCGACCGTGTCGACGACGCCGTCGCGCTTGCAGAGGACGACCGCACCCGAGTCGCGCGCCACGACCCCCTCGAGGCCGGTGCCGACGAACGGCGGCTCGGTCTTCAGGAGCGGAACCGACTGGCGCTGCATGTTCGAGCCCATGAGGGCGCGGTTCGCGTCGTCGTGCTCGAGGAACGGGATGAGCGCCGCCGCCACCGAGACGAGCTGCTTCGGCGACACGTCCATGAAGTCGATCTTTTCCTTCTCGAGGCTCAGGAACTCGCCGCCGTGGCGCGCGACGACCCGGTCGTCCGTCAGCTTCCCGCGCTCGTCGACCGTCGCGTTCGCCTGGGCGATGACGTAGTTCTCCTCCTCCCAGGCCGGCTGGAAGAACGCCGTCGGGCGGCCCACGGCCACCTTCCGGTGGGACTTCTTGAGGCGCTGGTTCATCTCCTCCAGCTCCTCCGCCTCCACGATGGTCCCCTTCGTCCACCCGGAGTCGCCCACCGTGACGATCTCGTAGTGGTCGAGGACGCGGCCGCTCCGGACCTTCTTGTACGGGCTCTCGATGAAGCCGAACTCGGAGATCCGGGCGAAGCAGGAGAGCGACGAGATGAGGCCGATGTTCGGGCCTTCCGGCGTCTCGATCGGGCAGATGCGGCCGTAGTGCGTGGCGTGGACGTCGCGCACTTCGAACCCCGCCCGCTCGCGGGAGAGGCCTCCCGGACCGAGGGCCGACAGGCGCCGCTTGTGGGTGACCTCCGACAGCGGGTTCGTCTGGTCCATGAACTGCGAGAGCTGCGACGACCCGAAGAACTCCTTGATGGCCGCGATGACGGGCTTCGAGTTGATGAGGTCCCGGGGCATCGCCGAGTCGATGTCCTGGTGCACGGACATCTTCTCCTTGATGGCCCGCTCCATCCGGACGAGGCCGATCCGGAACTGGTTCTCGAGGAGCTCGCCGACGCAGCGGACCCGGCGGTTGCCGAGGTTGTCGATGTCGTCGGTCCGGCCGACGTCCTTCTTCAGCTTCAGCAGCTGGTCGATGACGACGAAGAAGTCCTCCGGCGTCAGCGTCTTCTGGTCGAGGCTGGTCGAGAGGCCGGTACGGATGTTGAACTTGAAGCGGCCGACGCGCGAGAAGTCGTACTTCCGCGGGTCGAAGAACATCCCGACGAAGAGGTTCTTCGCGCTCTCGTCGGTCGGCGGGTCGCCGGGGCGCATCCGCTTGTAGATCTCGAGGAGGGCCTCGCGCTTCGTCCGGACGGCGTCCTTGCGGAGCGTCGCGACGAGCGTGTCGCCGATCGGCTCCCACTCGGGGAAGAAGGCCTCGACGCCGGTCGTCTGCTTGCCCTGGAGCTGCGCGGGAAGGTCCGCCGGGATCTCGGTGCCCGTCTCGAAGAGCACCTCGCCCGACGCCAGGTCGACGATGTCGGCGGCGAAGAGAGCGTGGCCCAGCTTCGCCGGGTCGACCGAGACCGCGACGGAGTGACCCTTGGCCATCTCCTTCCGCATCTCGTCGGTCAGCTTCGCCTCGGCGAAGATCCGGCCGTCCTTCTTCAGGCCGCGGATGTGCTTCTGCCGGATCTCCTCCTTCGCGGCCACCGCCGGCGGGAGGGTGAGGACCGCCTTCCCCTTCTCGTACGCGAGGGGAATCGCCGTGTAGAACTTCTTCAGGATCTGCTCGTCGGACTCGAGCCCCAGGGCCCGCAGGAAGACGGTGCCGGGGAACTTCCGCTTGCGGTCGATCCGGACGCCGAAGAGCCCCTTGGCGTCGATCTCGAACTCCACCCAGGAGCCGCGGTAGGGGATGATCTTCCCGATCAGGGTGTGGGCCCCCTCGCGCGTGAAGAAGACGCCCGGGGAGCGGTGGAGCTGGGAGACGATGACGCGCTCGGTGCCGTTGATGATGAAGGTGCCGTTGTCCGTCATGAGCGGCATGTCGCCCATGTAGACGTCCTGCTCCTTGATGTCGCGAACGGAGCGCGACCCGGTATCCTCGTCCACGTCCCAGACGATCAGGCGCAGGCGCACCTTCAGCGGCGCGGCGAAGGTCAGGCCGCGCTGCATGCACTCCTCGACGTCGTACTTCGGCTCCTCGAGCTCGTACTGCACGAACTCGAGCCGCCCGCGGCCGGCGAAGTCGTCGATCGGGAAGACGCCCTTGAACACCTCCTGCAACCCGGTGTTCGTCCGCGCGTCCGGCATCACCTCCATCTGCAGGAAGA
>DAOMFB010000104.1:0-8379 GCA_035429585.1 Thermoanaerobaculia bacterium | reverse complement strand
GAGGGCCAGGCGGAACGCCCGCGCCACCGCGTGGGACGACTCCTCCTCGAGGGCGCACGCCAGCTCGAAGGAGCCGCTGTCGCCGGCCCACCGGCTGACGGTCGCCTTCCCTTCCGTCAGCGTGCCGGTCTTGTCGAGAAAGAGCGTGTCGACGTGCCGCAGGCGCTCCAGGGCGTCGGGGTTCTTGACGAAGATCCCGGCGCGCGCGGCGCGCAGGAGGGCGACCGACACCGCGAGCGGGACGGAGAGGCCGAGGGCGCACGGGCAGGCGACCACGAGCAGGGCCACGACCCGGCCGGCCGCCACGGCCGTGCCCCTGTGGAGCCAGGCCGCTCCCGTCGCGACCGCGAGGACGAGGAGCGCCTGGACGAAGCGCCGCGCGAGACGGTCGGTCCGCTCGAGAAGGGGGGGACGTTGCGCCAGGGCCTCCTGGACGACGGCGAGGAGGGCGCCGACGCGCGTCCGTTCGCCCGCGGCCTCGACCCGGACGACCAGCCGCGCTCCCAGGTTCGTGGCGCCGGCGCTGACCGGGTCGCCTTCGCGGACCGCGACGGGGTCCGACTCCCCCGTCAGGACGGCGTTGTCGACGGCGGACCGCCCGGAGAGGACGGTCCCGTCGACCGGCACCAGCTCCCCCGAGCGGACCTCGACCCGGTCGCCCGGAGCGAGCGCCGAGACGGGCACCTCGGCCGCGGACGCGGCGGGACCCTCGCCCTCGAGCCGCCGGGCGAACTCGATGAACGCCGCTCCCCGCAGGCTGTCGGCCCGCTCCAGGGCGGCCCGCTGGGCGCCCCGCTGCACCTGCCGGGCGCCGAGGAGCGCCGCCACGAGCATGGCGAGCGAGTCGAAGTAGATGGGGCCGCTCCCCCGCACCGTGTTCCAGGCGCTGCTGGCGAATGTGACCGCGAGCGCGATCGCCACGGGGAGGTCGATGTGGACGACGCGGCGCCGGAGCCCCCCGAGCGCCGTCCGGAAGAACGGGCGTGCCGAGAAGAGGACGACGGGGAGCGAGACGCCGAGCGACAGCCAGCGGAAGAAGGCCTCGTACGGCGTCGCCATCCCGGAGGACTCGCCCGCGTAGAGAGCCCCGTGAAGGAACATGAGGTTCATGGCGCACGCCGTGGCCACCCCCAGGCGGGCGAGCGCCTCCCGGTCCTCGCTCCGGCGCGCCTCCTGGGTCCGCCCGGCGCGGTGGACGTGGGGCGTGTACCCGAGCCGGTCGAGGGCGCGCCCGATCGCCGAGAGGCGCGTCTTCGAGGGCTCCCACGTCACCTCGGCGACGCCGTTCCCCAGGTTGAGGCGCACCTCGGCGACGCCGGGCACGGCCGCGGGCAGCTTCTCCACGAGCCAGACGCAGGCGGCGCAGTGAACGCCCTCGAGATAGAGGCGCGTCCGGTACCGGCCCCCCGGCGCCCCGTCCGTCGCCTCCGCCTGCAGGCGGGGGTCGTCGAAGTCGGTGAAGTCGCGTCCGGTCACCCGGGCGGGCCCGAGCTTCCCACCCTGCTGCTCGACGAGCCGGTAGTACTGGTCGCAGCCCCACTCCGTGATGAGCTCGTGGACCTGGCGGCACCCCGCGCAGCAGAACTGCGAGGCGTCGCCCTCGCGAACCAGGCTCTCCGGCACCGCGAGACCGCAGTGCGCGCACGCCGGCGGGGCGGGGCGCAGCAGCCGGCCGTCGCGGAGGCGGGTCATCGTGCCGCCTCTCCCGCCTCCGGCGCGTCCGCCGGGACGACGACGCGCGCCGCGTGGACGAACCGGAGCGACTCCCGCGTCAGGTCGACGCGGAACTCCCACGTCCCGGGCTGGTCGAGCCGGACGAGGCTCCGGTAGCTCCCCGGCTCCTGCGGCAGCCCCACGAGGGCCCCCGCCTGGCCGAGGCGCGGGTCCGAGGGCCGGATGGCGAAGAGGCGGCCGGAGAGCCCGGCGACCCCCTTCCCGTCGCGGTCCTCGATCCGGACGTCGACCGGGCGGGGCATGCCGACGACGTGCGGGACCCCGGGAGCCACCTCGTAGCGGACCGTCCAGCCGAGCCGGCGGCTCGCCGCCTCGACGGCCTCGTCCGCGTCCCAGCTCTGGGCCTTCTCGTAGTAGCCCTTCATCGGCCGCGGGGAGTCCGGCCGCGTGGCCACCCAGACGAGGACCCCCGAGGCCACGATCGGCATCGCGAGGAGCCCGCTCAGGTAAAGCGGCCAGCGGTACTCGGAGACGAAGCGGCGGACCGTCACGGCGTCGCGCCTCCCGTCCCGTAGGGGCCGAGGAGAAGGAAGTCGATCTCCTTCAGGAAACCCCGGTCGGAGCGGATCCGGTACCGCGCCGGGATCTGCCCCTCCTGGAAGACCCCCGGGGAGACGGACGTGACGACGTCGACGGTCACGAGCTCCTGCGGCTTCACCACGACCGGCGACTGGCTGACCACGAGCTGCGCCCCCTTCGGGCTCAGGACCTCCACCGTGAAGGCCTGCAGGTCCCCGCGCCGGTTCTTGATCCGGACGCGCATCTGGTTGGCCACCTCGCCCGTCGGGAGGAGGCGGTACGCCTCCCGGCCGGTGCGGAGGATCTCGATCCAGGCGTCGCCCCGCGTCGCGACGAGCCCCGCGAACGCGCCCCACGTCACGAGGAGGAGCGCGAGGTAGGCGATCGTCCGCGGCCGGAGGATCCGGCGGATGCCCCCCTGCTGCTCGCGCGCGGACGTGTACTTGATCAGCCCGATCGGCTTGCCGACCCTCAGCATGACGACGTCGCACGCGTCGATGCACTGGGCGCTCCCGATGCACTCCGGCTGCAGCCCGCGACGGATGTCGGTCCCCGTCGGGCAGCTCGCGACGCAGCTCTTGCAGTCGATGCAGTCGCCCCAGAGGGTCCCGGCGACCCGGTCCCTCTCGCGGGCCTTCGGCTCGCCCCGTTTCTCGTCGTAGGCGACGAGGATCGTGTCCGCGTCCGCCATCACGTTCTGGAGGCGGCCGTAGGGGCACGCCACGGTGCACATCTGGTCGCGGAACCAGCCGAAGTCGAAGAGGATCAGGACCGTGACGGCGGCGATGGCGAAGATCGCCCCCTTCATCGCCAGGGGGCCGGCCGCGAGGCCGCCGAGGAGCGGGCCCCACCCGACGAAGTAGGCCACGAAGGTCATGGCCATCGCGAGCGCCAGGACCGTCCAGATCGCCCACTTCGTCGCCTTGATCCGGAGCTTCCGCGCGCTCCAGGGGGCGGCGTTCAGCTTGATCTGGTTCACCGGCCCGCCTTCCAGGAACGCCTCGATCGGGCGGAAGAGGAACTCGAGGTAGACCGTCTGGGGACAGGCGTAGCCGCACCACATCCGGCCGAACGTGGAGCCGACGAAGAAGACGGTGACGATGACCCCGAGGCCGAACGCCGCGAGGATGAGGTTGTCCGTCGGGTGGAAGGTGAGGCCGAAGACGTGGGACTGGCCGTCCGCCAGGTTGAAGAGGACCGCCGGGTACCCGCCGACGGGAAGGAGCGGGAGGGCGAAGAAGAGCGCGAAGAGGCCGTAGGCCATCGCCCGCCGGATCTTCCAGTAGCGTCCGCGCCGGACGGTCGGATGGATGTACTTCCGCTTCCCGTCGGCGGACATGCTGTAGAGCAGCTCCTCCTCGGGAGCCGCTTCGAAGGCGCTCGCCCGCGGGGGCGCTGCCGCCGCGGGCGGGGGCGTCTCGCTCGGTGTCACCAGCGTCGCCAACTCACTTCTCCGGGAGCGGCTCCGGCACGACCCGGTCGCCCTCGGGGGCCTTCGGGTTCGGGGGATTCGAGCCCTGGATGCTCCGGACGTACGACACGAGCGCCGCGATCTCCTCGGGCGGGATCGCGCGGCCCCACGGGGGCATCCCCTTCGCCGGCCACCCCTTCACGACGGACTGGAAGATCTGCTCCACCTGCCCGCCGTGGAGCCAGCGGTCGTCGGTGAGGTTCGGGCCGATGAGACCCTGCGCCTCGGCGCCGTGGCAGGGGGCGCAGGTCTTGACGAAGCGCGCCTTCCCCTTCGCCACGACGTCCGGGTTCTTCGCTCCGGCGAGGAGGTGGGCCGCCGAGGGCGGGACGAGCGGGTGCGAATCGAAGTACGCCTGGACGCTCGCCGTCGCCTGCTGCGCCTCGCCGCGGTACTCGGAGTCCATCGACCCCTCGCCGAAGCTCAGGGCGTAGAAGACGATGTAGAGGGCCGAGAAGAGGATCGAGCCCCACCAGATGGCCATCAGCCAGCCCGGCATCGGGTTGTCGTATTCCTTGATCCCGTCCAGTTCGTGGAGGACCTTGTCCTGGTATTCCGCCATGGTTCCCTCTCGTCAGGTCCCCGGGCTCTCGCCGCGAGGGCATTCCGAAGCGTTTGCGTCGTCGTCCGCGAGCGGCAGGGCCGCCACCTCCGCGAACCGCTCGGGCGGGGTCCGCCAGACCGTCAGCGCCACCGCCACCCAGACCCCGAGAAAGAAGAGCATCGAGGCGATCGCCCAGACGCCCGCGCCCGTCTCCCGGGCGAGTTCCTGGAGCACGGCTACTTCCCGCCGCCCGGGGCCGCCGCGACGATCGGCTGCGGGGCGACCCGTTTCCACTTGATGTCGGTGCCGAGCCGCTGCAGGTAGGCCGTCAGGGCGACGATCTCCTTGTCGGCCAGGCCCCGGGGCCCCTGCTGGGCCTCGATCTCGGCCGCGATCTGCTTCGCCTGCGCCTCGATCGCGGCCGGGGCCGTCTCGATCTCGCCGTCCGTGTACGGGACGCCCGTGGTCCTAAGCGCCCGCATCTTCGCGCCGATCGGGCTCGTGTCGAGCTTCGACGTCAGGATGTGCGTGTACCGGGGCATCACCGAGCCCGGCGTCGTCGAGCGCGGGTTCTGCATGTGCCGCACGTGCCAGAGGGACGGGTACTTCCCGCCGACGCGGTGGAGGTCGGGACCCGTCCGCTTCGAGCCCCACTGGAAGGGGTGGTCGTAGACGTACTCCCCCGCCTTCGAGTACTCGCCGTACCGCTCCGTCTCGTACCGGAACGGGCGGACGAGCTGCGAATGGCAGAGGTAGCAGCCCTCGCGGAGGTAGATGTCCCGGCCCAGGACCTCGAGCGGCGCGTAGGGCTTCACGCTCGCGATCGTCTTGACGTTGTCCTTGTCGAGGAACATCGGAAGCGCCTCGACGAGGGAGCCGACCGCCAGGGCGAGGGTGGTCAGGACCGTGAAGGTGACGACGCGCCCTTCCAGCACGCGGTGGACGCCGTGACGCAGGGCGTGCTGGAAGCGGTAGAAGGCGTAGTCGTACGTGTTCGGGGCGGTCGTCGCGCCCGGGGCCTCGATCGCGGAGACCAGCGGCGGGGCGTTCACCTCGGGCTCGTCGGCGAAGTTGGCCGGAGCCGTCCGGATCGTCTTGACGATGTTCCAGACGAGGATCGGGAGACCGGAGAAGAACAGGATGCCGGCCACGAGCCGCACCCAGTAGAGCGGGACGATCCGGATCACGGTCTCGATGAAGTCGGGGTAGACGAGCCGGCCGTCGGGCTCGAAGGCGCGCCACATGGCCCACTGGGTGATCCCCGCCACCCACATCGAGACCTGGTAGAGGATGATGCCGATCGTGCCGATCCAGAAGTGGGCCGTCGCCGCCCTCTTGCTGTACAGCTCGGTCTTCCACAGCCGCGGCACGACCCAGTAGAGGATCCCGAACGACAGGAAGGCGTTCCACCCGAGGGCGCCGGCGTGGACGTGGCCGATGGTCCAGTCGGTGAAGTGCGAGACCGCGTTCACCGACTTGATCGACATCATCGGACCCTCGAAGGTCGCCATGCCGTAGTAGGTGACGGCCACCACCATGAACTTCAGGATCGGGTCTTCGCGCAGCTTGTTCCAGGCGCCCCGCAGGGTGAGGAGGCCGTTCACCATGCCGCCCCACGAGGGCATCCAGAGGATGAGGGAGAAGAGCATTCCGAGCGTCGAGGCCCACTCGGGGATCGCCGAGTAGTGGAGGTGGTGGGGCCCCGCCCAGATGTAGACGAAGACGAGCGACCAGAAGTGCATGATCGAGAGCCGGTAGCTGAAGACCGGGCGCTCCGCCGCCTTCGGCAGGTAGTAGTACATGAGGCCGAGGTACGGGGTCGTCAGGAAGAAGGCGACCGCGTTGTGGCCGTACCACCACTGCATCAGGGCGTCCTTGACCCCCGCGTACGCCGAGTAGCTCCCGACCCACGAGTACGGGACCGCGATGCTGTTCCCGACGTGGAGGATCGTGATGGCGACGATCGAGGCGATGTAGAACCAGATCGCGACGTAGAGGTGCTTCTCGCGGCGGATCGCGATCGTGCCGAAGAAGTTGATCGCGAAGACCACCCACAGGACGGCGATGAGGATCTTGCCCGGCCAGGGCGCCTCCGCGTACTCCTTCCCGTGCGTGTTCCCGGTGAGGTAGAGGACGGCCGCGACCACGATCAGCAGCTGCCATCCCCAGAAGTGGATCTTGGACAGGGCGTCGCTGAAGAGGCGCGTCTTCAGGAGCCGCTGCATCGAGTGGTAGACGCCGCCGAAGATCATGTTCCCGACGAACGCGAAGATCACCGCGTTCGTGTGGATCGGCCGGAGCCGCCCGAACGTCAGGAGCGGCGCCAGGTTGAGTCCCGGCATGAAGAGCATCGCCGCGATCAGGACCCCCACGAGCATCCCGACCACGGACCAGAAGATCGCGGCCAGGAAGAAGAGCCGCGGGGTTCGATCGTCGTAGCGCACGGTGTTGCTCATCCCTCACCCATCCTGTCTCGGTGGTCGTCTTCGGAAGCGGCGTCCGGGCACGGGGACGGGGTGGTGGACCGGGTCGGATACCGGATGCCTCGGGGAGGTTCCTGAGATCCGTCGTCGCGTCCCAACATTCACTCGCCCGCCCGCCGGAAGGCCCTGGCGGGCAAGAGCTTCCGGCACACTCTGGTTCCCGGCGCACGAGCGCAGACGTCCGTTCGCAGGAAACCAAGCGGACGTTACGTTTCCGGTCTTTTTCCGGCCATGATGCGGATGGCTCAGAACGGGCGCGGAGCTTTCGCGAGACCGGCCGTCGGGACTACGACGAGACCTCGACGATCGGTCCGGTTCCGTCGCGGCTCCGGTCCGTGAAGCAGCAACGCCCCTCGGCGACGTGTCCCGCGTAGTGCTTCCGAAAGGACTCGCACGCCTCGGGCCGCCGAAGCCACTTGCCGTCGGGGCCCACGCAGTGCTCGAGAGCGACGCGGTATTCGCCCTCCGGGCGGACCTCGAGGATCTCCGGCTCGTCCGGACGGACGCCCGCGGCGTCGAGCGTCTCGAGGAGACCGCAGAGAGTGTCCGAGAGATACGTCTGGACCATTCCCTCGACCCCCGCCACCCGAACCCGCGCCGCGTAGGTGAAGGGAATGCGCCGGTCGTACTTCGATGCCGGGCCCAGGACGCGCCTCAGAAGGCCCATCGGGCACCTCCTTTCAGCCACTCACCGGCCGTCCGACCGAGCCGCGCGAAGCCCCCAGCGGAACGACGGCCGCGCGGAAGCCTGCGGCCGAAAACTACCACGTGCGCCCGCGAGGGGGCGCGTGGCGGACGGTCTGGGCGAGAATGGCCGGCAGCCGTGAAGGTCCTTTCCGACCAGCTCTCCGGTTTCCCCGTGTTCTTCCTCGGGCTCCTCGCCAGCGTCGCGGCGAGTCTCGGAACGGGCGCCGGGGCGCTGCCGGTTCTCGCGATCCGCAGCGTGTCCCCGAAGGCGCAGGACGTCCTTCAGAGCGCGGCGGCCGGAATCATGCTGGCCGCCACCGCCTTCTCCCTCGTGGCTCCCGGCGTCCAGGCCGGCGCGCGCCTGCTCGGACACCCCGTTTCCGGCGCTCTCGCGGTGGCGGCGAGCGCCTTTCTCGGCGCGACGGCGGTCCTCGTCCTCCACCGCCGCGCACCCCACGAGCACTTCGTCTCGGGCCTCGACGGACCCGCCTCGAACCGTCTCCGCCGGACCTGGCTCTTCGTCATCGCCATCACGCTTCACAACTTCCCCGAAGGGCTCTCGGTCGGGGTCGGCTTCGGCGGCGGCGACGTTGCGAACGGCCTCGAGCTGACCCTGGCCATCCTCCTCCAGAACATCCCCGAGGGATTCGTCGTGGCCCTCGGCCTCCTCGCGGCCGGCTTCTCGCCCGGCTTCTCGGTCCTCGTCTCCTGCGCGACGGGCTTCGTGGAGACCCTCGGAGGGCTCGTCGGCGCCACCGCCGTGAGCCTCTCCTCCTCGGCGCTTCCGTGGGCCCTCGGAGTCTCGGCCGGGGCCATGCTCTTCGTGATCAGCCACGAGATCGTCCCCGAGACGCCCCGGACCGGCTTCGAGGTCGAGGCCACCTTCGGCCTCCTCCGCCGCTTCTTCCCCATGCTCGCCCTCGGCGCGGCGCTCCGCGCCC
>DAOMFB010000103.1:0-8426 GCA_035429585.1 Thermoanaerobaculia bacterium | reverse complement strand
GCTCGTCGTCGTCCTCAGCACATCCGGTCTCGGTTTCTCTTCCGCCCGTGCCGGCCCGCCCCGCGCGGGGCGGGCCGGAGAATGTCGGCGGGAACTAGGAAGTCTGCTTGACCTCGGGGATCTTCCAGGAGCCGTCGAGGAGCGACGGGGCCTTCTCCTTCGGCCAGTAGAGCCGCATCATGAGGATGAACGGACCCTTCGGCGCCGGGAGCCAGTTCGCCTCCTTGTCCTTCCCGGGCGAGTCGCTCTGGATGTAGATGTCGACGGAGCCGTCGGGATTCGTCTTGAACTTGTTCCTCTGGCTCACGTTGTACCGGTTGAGCGGGTTCGGCACGAAGAAGTAGGCGGCGTCGTACATCGTCAGCGACCAGAAGCCGTCCACCGGCGGCATCTCGCCCTTGTTGAAATGGATGGAGTACTTGTGCTCGCCGCTGTACTTCTTCAGGAGATCCGGTCCCTCGGAAATCGGGTAGACGGCGTCCTGCGGGCGGTTGGCTCCGAGGCCGATCGCCGTGACGAGGGCCCGCTGCCGGTACGCCGTGCCGTAGACCCCCACCTTCGTCGAAAAGGACCAGCCGTTCTCGAGCTTCATGTCGCCCGCGACGATCCCTTCCTTGAGCCACGACATGATCTTTCCCTGCGCCGGCTTCGGCGCCGCCGCGATCCCCTTGGCGACCGCGGGGTCGAGCTTCGCGGCGTCGAAGTCCTGCCCCGGGACGATGCCGATCTTCGCGAGCTTGCCGACCATCGGGGCGTCCTCGGCGGCGGGAGGATTGGTCTTCAGGAGCGTGGCGAGGAGCTTGAAGTAGGCCGCGCCGTCGAGGGCGTCGACCTGCTCGCGGACGGCGGTCTTCATGTCGACGGCGGGGTCGACCGGACCCGGGGCCGGCGTCCAGGGCTTTCCGTACGACGAGAGGGGGACGACCGACACCTGGTCCTGCAGCGCGTGGACGGCCTTGTAGTCGTCCGGAGTTCCGATGCAGTAGATACGGCCGAGGATCCAGACGATGCCGGTCGGGGACTTGTACTCGGTCACCCCGGCCGGGAGGGTTCCGGACCAGCCGGGACCGGTGATCGCGTACTTCTGCGCGGCGGTTCCGGTCGTCCGTTTGCCCGGCACCTGGAAGACGTCCGTCCACCCGTCGAGCATCGGGAAGAGGAAGTAGCGCCCCTTCATGTCGGGAAGGCTCAGGACCCAGGGCTCCTTCGAGACGTCGAGCCACGTCGTCGTGTAGAGCGTGTCCGCGTTCGGGGCGGTCACGTCCCGGTACGAGGCGTCCGGGTAGTTCCTCGCCCGCACGAACTGACCCATCGGCGCGCGGGTCGCCTCCGGGCTCGCGACGTTCGTCATCACCCGCCGCGTCATCTCCATCGTCACGAGGGGATAGCCGTAGATGTAGGCGTCGACGGCGGTCTCCTTCGCCTCGATCTCCTTGACGTCGGCCACGACGGCGCCCTTCACGTCGGCGGCCGCCTTCCCGGCGGCCTTCTCCGTCTTCGCGCAGGCGGCGAGCATCGCCAGGGCGGCGGCGCACGCCGCCAGAATCATCGGATTCAGTCTCTTCACGCTCTGTCCTCTCTCTTTCTGTTGTCCGGGTGAATGTGGGCAAACCGGCCCGCCCCGGGCGGGGCGGGCCGGGGATTCGTCTGCTACTCGCGCCCTCGGGCGGCGGCGTCCCTGGCCGCCTCGAGCTTCTTGATGTCGTCCGGCGTCAGCGTCGGCCGGTCGATGGCGAGGGTGATCTTGTTGATCTTGCCGTTGAAGGCGAACGGCACCTGATAGTCGGCGTCGTTCACCGGTGTTCCGGTGTCGGACCCGACGTCGAGGTTCTCGTCCCACTGCAGGATGAACGGAATCGTGTGCTCCATTTTCTGGGTCGCCACGACCTTCCCGTCCACGGAGAGGGTCCCCGTTCCGCTTCGACCGATCCCGCTCACGTTGTCGAAGGCGAGGGTGGCCATCCCGAGGCCGTCGTACTTGAAGGCGAACTCGAGCGTGTGCCGGCCGGGTGCGACCGCGTCGACCCCTTCCCACCGGATCCGCTTCAGGTCGACGAGGTTCCAGAGGAAGACCGGCTTCCCCTTCAGGAGGTAGAAACCATAGCCCCCGAAGCGGCCCCCCTGCGTGATGAGGATGCCGCTGCCTCCTCCGGCCGGGATCTCGACGTCGGCGGTGAACTTGTAGGACGAGTTCAGGACCGACGGCGCGTCGCCGTTCGGCGTCCCGGTCAGCGGCGCCGTCCAGGTGAAGACGTCGCGCCCGGCCGTGATGCTCGGCTTGGGCGTGATGAGGCGCGTGACGACCGTGGCGTCGAGCGGCTCCACCTGGTACTTCGCCGCCTCCTGCCAGAAGAGCGCCTCGAGCTCCTTGACCTTGGCCGGGTTCTTCGCGGCGACGTCCTCGGCCTGCGTCCAGTCCTTCGTCAGGTCGTAGAGCTCCAGCGGGTACTTCGTCGGGTCCGCCCCGACGCCGCCGGCGGTGATCCACGGGGGCCGCATGACCTTCGTCGAGAGGATCCACCCCTCGTGATAGAGCGCGTGATCGCCCATCATCTCGAAGTACTGCGTCTTGTGCGTCGACGGAGCGTTCGCGTTCTTTCCGTCGAAGGTGTACATCATGCTGACGCCTTCGACCGGGCTCTGCCTGATGCCGTCCACGTATTCGGGCTGCCGGATGCCGGTCGCCTCGAGGATCGTCGGGACGACGTCGATGATGTGGTGGAACTGGTTCCGGATCCCCCCCTTGTCCTTGATCACCTTCGGCCAGGAGATCGCCATCCCCTGGCGGATGCCGCCGAAGTGCGAGGCGATCTGCTTCGTCCAGGAGAACGGCGTGTCGAAGGCCCAGGCCCAGGGGACGGCCATGTGGTTGTACGTCTTGTCCGAGCCCCAGGCGTCGTAGAAGTACTTGAGCTGGTCCGCGACCGGCACCTCGACCTGGTTGAACATGGCCACTTCGTTCGGCGTGCCGACGAGCGTCCCTTCGGAGCTCGTGCCGTTGTCCCCCTCGATGTAGATGATCAGCGTGTTGTCGAGCTTCCCCATGTCCTCGACGGCCTGGATGACCCGCCCGATCTCGTGGTCCGTGTAGGCGACGTAGGCCGCGAAGACGTCCACCTGCCGGAGGAACATCTTCTTCTCGTCCGGCGTCAGCTGGTCCCACTCCTTCAGGAGGTCCTTCGGCCACGGCGTCAGCTTCGCGTCCTTCGGGACGACGCCGAGCTTCTTCTGGTTCTCGAAGATCTGTTCCCGGAGCCTGTTCCACCCCTTGTCGAAGAGGTGCATGTCGCTGATCTTCTTGATCCACTCGGGTGTCGGGTGGTGGGGCGCGTGCGTGCCGCCCGGGACGTAGTAGACGAAGAAGGGCTGGTCGGGCGTGACGGTGTTGATCTGGTTCATGTAGGCGATCGCCTCGTCGGCCATCGCCGTCGTCAGGTTGTAGCCCGGGTTCCCCAGGAAGGGGTAGATGTAGGTCGTGTTCCGGGCGAGGTTGGCGGGCTGCCACTGGTTCGTGTCGCCCCCCATGAAGCCGTAGAAGAACTCGAACCCCATCCCGGTCGGCCACTGGTCGAAGGGGCCGATCGAGGTCGCCTGGAACGACGGCGTGTTGTGGTTCTTCCCGAACCACGACGTCCGGTATCCGTTCTCGAGGAGGATCCGGCCGATCGTCGCCTTGTCCTTCGTGATGATGCTGTCGTAGCCGGGGTAGCCGGTCGCCTGCTCCGCGATCACCCCGAACCCGACCGAATGGTGGTTCCGCCCCGTGATCAGCGCGGCCCGGGTCGGCGAGCAGAGCGCCGTGGAGTTGAAGTTCGTGTAGCGAAGCCCGCTCGCCGCGATCCGGTCCAGCGCCGGCGTCGGGATGACGCCGCCGAAGGTGCTCGAGACGCCGAAGCCGGCGTCGTCCGTCATGATGAGGAGGACGTTCGGGGCGCCCTTGGGGGGAACGACGCGCGCCGGCCACCACGGCTTCGAATCGGCGGTCGTCCGTCCGATCGTGCCGCCGAACTTCTCGGGCGGCGCGGGCAGCTGCTTGCCGTCGAGCGTCGTCGTGGCGGCCGGGGAGCCGGGCGGGGCGGCCTGCTGAGCGGTGGCCACGCCGGCGCTCGAGAGGGCCACGACGAGCGCCGCCCCGCCGAAGGCGAGGAGCGCCCGGACGGCTGATTCCCTGAAGGAACTCATCGAATGATCTCCTTTCGCGGGGCGACCCGACAGGTCGTCGCCCGGGATGTCGAAGCGTCTTCCAGAGGCGTCCGTCACGGCGCCGGCACCACCGTGTAGACGACGCCGTTGGCCGTCGAGGACGGAACGTACCAGACGCCGTTCGAGACGAAGTAGGTCGTCGTGCCGATCGTCGTGTGGACGGCGCCCGAGGGAAGCACCGTGACGATGGTCCCCTTCGGCGCGGAGGCCACCGCGACACCGGTCGCCACGCCCGTCGCCACGCCGGCCTGATAGGCCGCGGTCGTGTTGGCGGTGCCCGTCGTGACGCCGGCGGCGTACCCGGCCTGGTACGAGGACGCGCTCGCCGCCTGCGCGTTCGCCGAGGCCGCCGAGGCCCCGATCGCGGCCCCCGCCATCGCCGCGCCCGCCACCGCGAAGCCGCAGCCGCCGCAGGTCGTGGTCGGGTAGGGGGCGTAGACCGGCGGCGGGTAGTAGCCGACGGGAGGAGGCGGCGGGACGGGCGGGTGGTAGTAGGCGCCGCCGTAGTAGGTGTCGGGCGGGTGGTAAGCCGTCGCGCCATAGGGATCGGTGTGAACGGCCCCCTCGCCGTACGCGCCGCTCGTCGTTCCGCCGTAGACGTTCGTGTGCGTGGCCCCTTCGCCGTACGCGCCCGATGTCGTGCCGCCGTAGGCGTTCGTGTGGGTGGCGCCCTCCCCGTACTGGCCGGTCGTCGTCCCGCCGTACGGGTTCGTATGCGTGGCGCCGGAGCCTTCCTTGCCGGTCGTCGTGCCGCCGTAGGCGCCGGTGTGGGAGTAGCCCGACCCGGCCGAGCCCGTCGTGTGGCCGCCGTACGAGTTGGCGTGCGACCAGGCCGCGGCGGGGCCGCCGGGAAGGAGCGTGATGCCGAGGATCGCGATGCCGATGGCGAGTCTGCTCTTCATGGATCTTTCCTCGTCGATCACTGCTTGGGAGCGGGTTGGGACGACGGCCGCTCGGCGGCCCCGAGGGGCTTGACGGCCGCCGGCAGGTCGGACTTCGCCGCCGGGTTGCTGAAGGGAATCGAGGCGGCGCCCTTTGCCTTTCCGGAGGTGAAGGCGTCGGCCGCGACCGCGGGATTCAGGTTCCAGCTCGAGAACTGGACGGAGTGCCGGAGCGCCTGCGGGTCGTCGAGGTAGAGGGCCCGGGACATGTACGGGAGCCGGTCGTCCCGGCCGATCCACATCTGGACGAAGACGCCGTTCACCTCGTAGGCGACGACGTCGGTCAGCTTCCCGCCGACGAGCCGCGACTCGCCGACCCAGAAGGCCCCGGTCAGGCCCGGCTCGATGTCCTTCCACGGGTCGGAGACGATGGCGTCGGTGAAGGGAAAGTAGGTGCCGGCGGCCTTGTAGATCTTCTCCAGCGAGGCGTCGACGGTGGGCGCAGCCTCGGTGACGGCCGCGAGGTTCTCGGCCGGATGGAAGCTCGTCAGGGTCTTGCCGTCGTCGTAGAACTCCGTCACCGGGCCATCGGCGACGGTGATCACCCGGAGCTTGTCGGGCCGCTGGAGCGTCACCTCGTAGATCCGGCCGTAGATGAGGGGCGGGCCCCAGCGGCTCGGCACCTCGTAGGCGCCGAGGGCCGTGAACGAGAGGGTCCGGGCGGCCGCGAGCTTCGCGGAGCAGGCCTTCAGGATCTCGACCGCCTTCGGTTCCTTGACGACCGGCCGGGGCGCCGGGGCGGGAGCGGGCGCGGGAGCGGGAACGGCGGCCTTCGGCGCCTCCTTCTGCTGCGGCGCGGCGGGTTTGGCTGCCGCGGTCTGGGCCTCGGCGGACGCCCCGTTCAGGCCCACTCCGAGGACGAGCGCCAGGGAAAAGGGGAATCGTCGTCTGGACGGCATGGCGGCTTCCCCGTCAGGGGATCATCCCGCACTCGAACATCTTGTTCGCGATGGGGCCGGCGACCTTGTTGATGAAGTACTGGCGCATCTGGGGATCGGCCTTCAGCGCCTCGATGACGCGGGCCTCCATGACGGCCTTCTCCCCCGTCGGCTTTTCGCTCTTCATGACGGCGAGCTGGACGCAGGTGGAGGTGTTGTACTTGTCGATGATCTTCTGGGCCAGGAGGTCGGCCATCGGGTAGGGGGACGGCGGCTGCTGGGCCTGCTGGGTCTGCGGGACGGCGCAGACGAGGAGCAGGGCGAGCGCGAGAAGGAACGAGGTGCGGCGCCTGGTCATGACTCTCTCTCCTCCGGTCAGTTGTTCCGGTTGTAGTTGAAGTTCGACACCTGGATCTCCAGCGACTTGGCCGGGATCTGGACGTCGGCCCAGTTCATGTAGTTCAGGCCGGTCGGAAGGGTGTTGAAGGTCGCGTTCAGGGTGATCGGGTCCCCCTGGTACGTCGTCGCCACGAAGACCTTCCGGGCCTTCTGGGTGGCCACGTCGACCCACAGCGTCAGCGAGTCGCCCGGCGCCACGACGCTCCCGCCCGAGAGGGCGAGGAGGCCGCTGGCGTCCGGACCGCTCACCTGCGCCTTGTTCAGGAACGCGAGGACCTGCGGGCTCGAGTCCATCGTGTACTGGCCGAGGAGCGCCTTGATCCCGTCGAGATAGGCCTTCATCTCCTTCTGCTTCTCCTCCGCGATCTGCTTGCGGACGCCGAAGCGCGGAAGCGAGGGCCCCTGGTCGCTGACGACGCTCCGCTGGTACTGGCCGTTCACCCAGTTCACCAGCTCGACGCGGGTGTCCTTGACGGTGCCGCCGTCGAGCAGCTCGGTCCGGCTGTCCCACGTGTACTGTTGCATGGCGAGGGCGTTGGCCTGACGCGCCGCGGTCACCTTCTGGGCGACCTGGGCCCGCAGGGCCTGGTTGGCCGCGTCCTGGGCGGCGGCGGGGCTCGACAGGGCGGCGAGCGCCGTGGCGAGCAGGGGGAGGGCGGAACGGCTGATCTTCTTCATGGCTCTCCTACAGCTTGATCGGCATGACGAACTGGACGTAGAGGGTCGAGCCCTGCAGCGAGTGGACGCCTCCGAACTGCCAGAAATAGCGGACCGTCAGCGCGCCTTCGAGGGTCGTGAACTCCGGCCCGACGCCGTAGATCTGGATCCGGGTCCCTTCGACGTAGCTCGGCACGGCACGGCCCGAGGTCGCGGTCGCCTGCCACTGCGCGTAGCCCGCCACCCCGGCCCATCCCTTGAAGAGGCCCGGCCCCGACCCGTAGTTCCGTCCGAGGCCCCACATGAGCGTGAAAGGGTTCCCCTGCGTCCACTCGACGTCTTTCTTCTTCGAGTTGATGTCGTAGAAGACCGACGCCGACAGGTGCCATTCCTTCGCCCCGTCGAGGTAGACGGTGGAGAGGAGCGACAGCTCGTTGGCCCACATCCCGAGGCCCGTGTTCGTCGAACCGAGCGGTGTGTAGCGGCCGGTCGGCGCGTAGAAGCCGTACTGGAAGATCAGATCGGCCTGTCCGAAGTGCCAGCCGACCGAGACGGGCGCGAAGAAGATCTGCGACAGCCCCCAACTCGTGCTCGAGTTGAGATAGATGTGCGGGATGTCCATGGCCGTGTTGGCGAAGGGGACGGCCAGGAGCATGCCGTAGTTCCCCCCGAGCACCTTGAGCGGGGTGACCCACGACACGAGGGGGCCGACGAGGTACTGGTCCACGTGTCCCGCGGAGGGCAGCGTGTTGCCCTTGTCCGTCCGGAACTCGCTGTTCCACTCGATTCCGCTCATGAGGCCGGCGTAGAGGCCGGGGGGCGGCTGCGCCCCGGCCTTGAGGCCGAACTCGCCCTTCACGATGAGCTGCTGGGCCGCGGCCCTTCCGGCGGCGACGCCGAAGGCCAGGAGCAGGAGAAACGCCCGGAATAGCTGACGTCGGTTCATCTCGATCCTCCCCGCCGGACGACTTCCACGGCGGTCAACAGGTCGGTGGCGATGGCGTGCTTGAAGACGACCGAATCGGCGCCGGCCTGCGTCGCCGCCCGGCGGACGGAGTCCTCACCGTACGCGGAGAGAACGATCACCTTCAGCTCCGGGCAGCGCTCCTTGAGCGCCCGGAGCCACGCCAGGCTCCGGTCCCGGACGAGGGAGAGGCCCACCCCCGCCACGTCGGGCCGGAGCCGGTCCGCTCCCTCCCGGAGCGACGTCTCGTCGGCGACCATCACGACCACCTCGAACGCCGTCTCGAGAAGGCCTCGGACGGCTTCCGCGCGGCCCTGGTGCCGCCCCCCCAGGAGGACGCACTTCGGGGGGGACCCGGAGGCGGGGGCGGGCCCGCCCGCCCCC